>JAYKIC010000047.1:0-4830 GCA_035284985.1 Leptolyngbyaceae cyanobacterium | reverse complement strand
CGTAACGTTCTGCACAGAAAAGTTGGCATGAAGATCTGTGTGCCCCATCCTTTCGTGCTGAACCGCAGCGCATAGTGCTTTAATGCGCTCAGCCAATGTAAAGTCAAGTTCCCAGACTGGGGTATGTCTGATATGAGTATGTCCCTTGCTTTGTCTACCCTCGTGCCGTTGGTGAATGGGGTGGAGGTTAATGCTGTTTCGGCTTCTGCTTTCCCGTCCCTGGTTGTTTCCGGTATTAGTACTGACAGTCGGACCTTAGCACCGGGTGATCTGTTTATTGCGCTGGAGGGTGAACATTTTGATGGCCATGGTTTTGTGGAGGGGGTGGCAAAGGCTGGGGCGATCGCCGCGTTGGTTCATCGAGTTCCCCCTAATCTAGAGGCCATAACTATTCCTGTGATTCAGGTGCAGGATACCTTGGTGGCCTACCAGGCGATCGCCCGCTACTGGCGGCAGCAATTCCAGATTCCCATCGTTGCCATCACGGGGTCCGTTGGCAAAACGACCACCAAGGAATTGCTGGCGGCGGTTCTCTCGACCCAGGGCCAGGTGCTCAAGACCCAGGCTAACTACAATAACGAGGTGGGGGTACCCAAAACTCTGCTGCAATTGGATACGCACCACGACTATGCAGTGATTGAAATGGGAATGCGGGGTCTAGGGGAAATTGCGGAGTTGGCTCAAATTGCTTTGCCCGACGTTGCTTTAATTACCAATGTGGGAACGGCCCACATTGGTCGTTTGGGATCAGAGGAGGCGATCGCCCAAGCCAAATGCGAACTACTGGAATATCTGCCCAGTCATGGCACCGCTGTTCTGAATCATGACAACCTCCGCTTGACCCAAACAGCCATGTCTGTTTGGTCTGGGGCCACCCTAACTTACGGATTGGAGGGGGGGGACATCCGGGGGACTTTAGATCCCGCCAACCCTGAAGAAATGATAGTTGAAGGACTGACCGACCAGCCTGTAACCGTAGCCTTGCCCCTCACTGGACGGCATAATGCGCTGAATTACCTCGGTACACTGGTGGTAGCGGCTGTCCTAAAATTGGATCTGACTGCAATATTGTCAGGAATTACCGTGGCATTGCCCTCCGGGCGAGCACAGCGCTATCACTTGTCCAATGATGTCACTATCCTAGATGAAACCTACAATGCAGGCGTTGAATCGATGATGGCGGCCCTCCGACTCCTAAAAGATACACCGGGAAAGCGCCACATTGCTGTCCTGGGGACCATGAAGGAGTTGGGAGAATGGTCTGTGGACCTGCACCGTCGTGTGGGCACAGCGGCACGGGAGTTGCAGTTGGATGGATTGATTACTTTGGCTGATCCGCCAGAGGAGGCCGCGCTAATGGCTGGGGCAGCGCCAATCCCCGCGTATCCCTGCACCACGGCTGAGTCCGTCGTCAATCAGCTTAAATATCTAGTCCAACCGGGCGATCGCATTTTATTCAAGGCATCACGGGCAGTCGGATTAGAGCAAGTGATGACGCAATTTCAGCAATATTGGGCATCCTGTGGTTGAGTAGCGTTCAGCCAACCTCTAGTTTTGCCTACGCATCATTAAATTAGTGTTACAGTTTTCTATATGCCCACATTAAAAGTCTTAAAAGGTATAGCGTGCATCTCTTGTGCTTTGAGATTGATAACCGTGAAGGGTGAGTATACCTTGCTAACGACAACCCCTTTGAGATAAGACTTTGAGAACGATAGGGCAACGCTTATTGCCCTTCAGGGGTTAACGACCAAGTCATATCATTTTTGATGAATACTCTGAGCTTGAGTTAGCCTTTACCTTTTAAACCCATGCCCGATGTAAGATAGACTTTATACTATCTTGCAGTTCTAGGTCTTACCATGATGCTTTATCTAGCTAAGCTGCAAACCATAGATGTAACTAATGACGTTTCCTTAGTGTTGCTAGTTTACCAGACTGCTGAGAATGGCTGGTCCCTAGTGCCATCTTCTACAGCGGAATCAGTAGAAAAAATGCTAGGGGAGTTCCTGTGTAACGAGGTTGAGCACCTTGATGATAGCCTATTGTCAGGCGGGCTAATTCTTGCTGAAATTTCCAAAACAGGTCAAGTGAAATCGGTTCAAGATGCTACCCCATGGTTCCTCCTGCTGATAGAGCAATACGTATCCCAAAGTCTGACCCCTGATTTTTTAATCTCTGAGGCCAAGCGGGCGGAAGAGTGGCGGCAATTTCTCACCTTACAAAATCAAGATGTGGTACGCCGTTCCTTAGAAGTGGAAACACGCCGTGAGCAAATCCAAGAGCTAGAGCGGGGACTTGAGGATAAGCGGACAAAACTAGAAAATATGCAGGAGGAATTGGCTGCAACCCAGGTTGCCTTGCAAAAAAGGCAACAGGAGTTAGAGATTAGCTTGCAGGCCCTTGACGCACAGCAACAGGAATGGAGCCAGCGCAAGGAGGTGTTACTCAGCGAACTAGCAGCCTTAGAAAAACGGAAGCAGCAGCTAACTGATTGACCTAGGGAGTGGGGAATAGGTCTGACGGGAGCCTCATCTGAGAGATCCTAAGAAAGGGGTCGTTTCTCCCTTCTTTGGTATTCTTCTGATTGACTGATCGGTGTAGGTGGGGCTAATGTTGTTGTTTACGCCGCACCATGCATCGGATTAAGTTATAGGTTTTGATTGTACACCCAGTTGTTTTCTATGGTTGACGATACTAATACAAGATCTGCTAGTGATGAGAATGTGGCAACCTCATCATCTCAGTTATGGGTTAGTGGGATCGATGCACTGATGGCGGCGACTTCTCAGCAAATTGAGCTGTTAACCTTTGATCCAGGGGATACCCTTACCTTGCAACAGTTGGCCCATGGTTTTGCGGATGAGCGCGAAACGGTCCATTTAGGTCTGATCGAATTGTTTGGTGAAATTGGTGAAGAGGCCACTCCCGTATTATGTCAATTTGTTGAGAGTGATCCCAGGGTGCGGGTTAGACAAGCCTGTGTTCAAACTTTGGGACGATTGGGCGATCCGGATGCCATCCCTATTCTGGTGCAAGCATTGTTAATAGACCCTGATCCCCTGATTCAGAGTTCTGCGGCGGGTGCGTTGGCCCGGATGGGGGAAGCGGCGGTTACGGCATTATTGGAGGTGATCGCCTCTACTCATCTGCCCGATGTTCAGAAGGGGCAGGCGGTTTGGGCACTATCCTGTTTGGGGGAAGAGGCTGCTTCACAGATTTATGTAGGGCTAGAGTCGGATAATCCTGATGTGCGATGTGCGGTGGTGATGGCGATCGCCACCCTTGCCCGTAATACGGATTCTGACCAAGCGATTCAGGCATTGCAAGCGGCCCTCAATGATTCAGTGCTGGCGGTTCGCATAGAAGCGGCAGCAGGATTGGGCCAGTTATCCTCGTTTAATGCCACCCCCCAGCTCATGCCATTGCTTCAGGCCCCTGAACCAGAAATGCGGCGAACGGTTGCCCTAGCCCTCGGCACGCTTAAAGATCCGACGGCCATCGGTGCGTTGCAGTCCTTGACGGCTGATCCCTCTGAAGTAGTGCGGCCAGTGGTTGCATGGGCCATCCAGCAATATAGACAAGCTCCCCAATGAGGCATGGTCCGCATTGCCGTACCCATCCTGGTCAGGGGTGCCTGAAAAGATCGGGTCAAGCCTGTCTCTTCTGTTTTTGCCACTGATTTAAGTCGGCAATCGAAATGTATTGGGCTTCTACGCTGGATTCTTCCCCTCGCTTGGCAAGATGGGGATCGGTGGTAAAAACCGCACATTTAACGCGATCATCATCGAGTTTCCAATACTGGCAAAAGGTTTGCTTTAACCCTAGCACTTGCTCAAATACCTTATTGCGATGCTTATTGCGGCGTTTTCGCTTGGTGCCACCGTGGGCATCTAAGTCAATATACTTCGTTTCAATCAGCAAGATGTGGTTATCTGGGGCGAGATATACGAAATCACACTTACCTTTGTTGGTGTATCCACCATAGGGTGGTTTTTCAAACAGTAATAATTCCCGGCAATCTGGGAAGACATGATGAATATTCAGATATAGGTAAGATTGGAGCAATAATTCATTATCGTATGGAAAACAAATAACACCCTCAAAAAATCGCTGAATGTCGGTGTGTGCTTCTGGTTGAACCGACTTGCAGTACTTCATGAATGCTACTAAGGGAGCATTTGGTAACACGGTCGCGCCTCTACCCTTAACTAAATATTACCTTGCCCTGATCATATCCGAAAAAAGTAAGGACAACAATCTATCTTCCTAAAAAAATATAGCGCGACTAGTGCTAAGCGCGATCGCCCCCATAACCGCCATTGGCTATGGTGTCCATCCTCAGTCAAGCAAGCATCAGCGAACGGACATATACCCCTTGGGGATCAGGAACTGCGATCAGCAACACGCTAGATCTGCAATACAGGAGTATGCTTCATTACCGTGCTTAACGTCAGATCACAGGGCATAGAGTAAGATGGAGATGTTCCTGGGTCGTGAGGCCCAAGCCAATTAGAATTAAGTTTTGTTGCTCCCATCGCTTTGTTAGAACGGTCACTACTCCAAAATTCTGATTGTAGTACCATAGACTTATAACAGAGCAATGCTAGTGCATGTGAATAAAACCCGCCTTAACCTGTTCTAAATTGTTTTACCGTATTACATTCAAATATCTCCCAACACCTGTATGGATTCTGACAGTCAGTCTGATAAACCTCCGCAAGAGCACTTTTCTGGATTTACCAATTTGCTGGGTATGGTCATTGCTTTCATCACACTAGTGACTCCAATCATCTCCATTATTCTGTTTTCCAGCCCGTCTATGAAGCA
>JAYKIC010000046.1:0-9781 GCA_035284985.1 Leptolyngbyaceae cyanobacterium | reverse complement strand
AATCCTTGGGCAGCAAACCGATGCGGAATACCTCCGGCCAGTCCTATCGTGCCATCGACAAAGCTGAACGGGAAACTTGGACTGATGCACAGTGGGTGGATGCGTTTGCCGCTGATGCCATGTTGCTGAAGCGCCCCCTATTTGTCAAAGATGGCACCGCTGTGCTGGCTGGATTTCGGGCCTCGGAGGAGGTGTTGCAGGAGACGTTGGTGTAATGCAAGATGCGGATGTAATCGTAATTGGTAGTGGCATTGGGGGCTTGGTGGCGGCGGCCATGCTGGCCCGGTATGGGCGACAGGTGATTGTCTGCGAAAGTCACGCCATTCCCGGTGGGGCGGCCCATAGTTTTTCCCGTCAAGGGTTTCATTTTGATTCGGGACCGTCCTTTTACTGTGGGTTGGGCAATGTGGGGGCGGCGGCGGCCTATCCTTCCCTCAATCCCCTGCGCTTCGTGTTTGATCTGTTGGGCCAGTCGGTGGAAACGGTTGCCTATGATCCGATGGGTCACTATCACTTTCCCGATGCAACGCTGCCGATTTACGGCAATGCGGAACGGTACCGGGAGGCGATCGCCACTATCACCCCCACGGGTGCTCAAGAGTTGCAACGGTTGGAAACCAAGCTGTTGGGGCTATACGATGCCCTCAAAGAAATTCCCATCTTGGCATTGCGACCGGATTTGGCAGCGTTGCCAATTTTGCTGAGTCGCTATCCTGGGGCGATCGCCAAAATGCTGCCCTATGTGTTGTCCGTGCAGGGACCAATCAGCCAATGGATTGATGGCACAGTTCATGATCCCTGGGTGCGGCGGTTGCTGGATTTGGAATGTTTTCTGCTATCGGGCTTAAAGGCCAGTGGTACGGTGTTGCCGGAAATGGCCTTTATGTTTGGGGAGCGATCGCGCTCCGTCATTGACTACCCCATCGGTGGCAGCGCCGCCATTATCAACGCCTTGGTGAATGGCTTGAAACAATGGGGCGGCAAGTTGCGGCTTAATGCCCATGTAGAGCGAATTGTGGTCAGCAACAACCGGGCAGTTGGCGTAAAACTGCGGAACGGGGATATGCTCTCAGCTCCCACCGTGATTTCCAATGCCACCCTGTGGGATACCTACGAACAGTTGCTAGCACCGGACGACCTGCCCAGTGCCTATCGTCGTAAAGCCTTAGGGACTCCGGCGGTAGAAAGCTTTATGCATCTGCATTTGGGCATTCGGGCCGATGGGTTAGACCATCTCACCGGACACCATGTGGTGGTTCACGATGAATCACGGGATATTACCGCACCAGGAAACACTTGCATGATTTCGATTCCGTCGGTGTGGGATGCCAGTTTAGCCCCCGCTAACCATCATGTGGTTCATGTCTACAGTTTGGAACCCTACGCAGGCTGGCAGCGGGATGAGACCTACGGCGATCGCAAACGAGAACGGGCACAGCCATTGTTTGCGGCCCTGGAAAAAGTCATCCCCGATGGGCGCGATCGCATCACCCTAGAACTCATTGGCACCCCCCTCACCCACGCCCATTACCTGCGTCGTCACCAGGGGACATACGGGCCAGCGATCGCCGCTGGTCAGGGGATGTTTCCCGGCAACAAAACCCCCATTCCCGGCCTGTATCGGGTTGGCGACAGCACCCTGCCCGGAATTGGTGTACCTGCCGTAGCCGCATCCAGTATTCTTTGTGCCAATGGCCTCGTCAACCCTGGCCAAACCCTAGAGTTGTTGAATCAACTAGTACCGTATGGCGTAAATCGGCAAACCCCTTAGCCCTCTCCCTAAATCCCTCTCCCATTTTGGGAGAGGGACTTCAATCTGGCCCCCCTTCTCCCGTTTTGGGAGAAGGGGTTGGGCGATGAGGGCGGATAATATTGAAACTTATGCCATTGAGTACTAGGCATTTAGTTATACATTAATTCTTAAGTTAAAGTTCTGAATTTTAAGCTAATGTAATTCAAAACTCAAAACTCAAAACTCAAAACTCAAAACTAACCTATTCCTAAATTCCCTAAATCTGAGATGCTTACTTTTATCAGCGGTGTATCGGCCTATCGGGGAGAACTGGCGGCACTGGCGGGGGCACTGTTGTGGGCGATCGCCAGTACCATTTACGCCAAAGCTGGACGCACTGCCGTTCCCCTCGTCCTGAATTTACTCAAAGGAATAGTGGCGATCGCCTTCATGGTGATTACCTTGGTGGTGTTGCGATCGCCCCTGCCAGAATTGACCGCCAATCAGTGGCGGTTGTTAGTGGGAGGCGGTATCCTCGGCATTGGCATCGGCGACACCGCTTTTTTTGCCGCCTTAAATCATTTGGGGGCGCGGCGAACCGTATTGGTGGAAGCCTTAGCTCCACCATTGGCGGCGCTATTAGCCCTTCAGTTCCTGGGAGAAGTGTTGGGCTGGGTTGCCTATGGCGGCATTGGCCTCACGGTCATGGGGGTAACCTGGGTGGTGTTGGAACAAATCCCTGGGGCAAGCGTCAATCTATCTGAATCTGATTCTTCTAGTCCAGTCCCTGCCCTCCGGGAATCCTACCGTTATCGTCGCGGCCTCATGTTTGCCCTAATTGTGGCCTTTTGTCAGGCCACGGGCGCGGTAATGACACGGGCAGCGCTGGCGGATACGGATATCCATCCCCTGTGGAGTGGGCTGATTCGTTTAGCATCAGGCACCGCTGTTGTTGCAGTGTTACTAGCCGTGCAGGCCACCAATCCCAAAGCCAATCGCCACATCTTTGCCCCACTGCGATCGCTCCCCTTCCTCGGTCTGATCGCTGTTACATCCTTTGGCAGCACATTTCTAGCCATCTGGTTTCAGCAAATGGCCTTCAAATACACCGTGGCAGGCATCGCCCAAGCCCTGCTGTCCACCAGTCCCCTATTCGTGATTCCCTTTGCGGCGATGATGGGCGATCGCGTCAGCCTCCGTTCTATCCTCGGCGTATTGATTGCCATTGGCGGGATCTGGCTCCTGTTTCGCACCAGCGCCTAAGTTATCGGCTACTGGATACGGAAAGTTGGTTCAACTGCCGCCGCCGTTGCCGCACATGGTTAGGCCCAACAGGGACAACCAGTTCACCCAAGGGGCGCGATCGCACCTCCGACTTAAACACATTCACTTGATACATGGTTTGCTCGGCCAAGATATCGTCGGTCAATTCCGCATGGGTATTAATTTCTAAAGCCGATAGCCAGCCACTCTTGGGATGATAGGCTCCCGTATCAATATCCAGCCAACCAGCCCCCTTTACCACCGATCCGGGAGGAACCTTGGGAAAGGTAAACGTGATGGTATGCCCGGTTAAAATGAGTTTGTCGGCAAAGTACGGCTGGGTACAACTGTGAAACGGATCACGAATCCAGCAAAACTCTTGCATTGTCTGCTCGTCAATGGGTAATTCGGGGTGAACCCCAGCATGGACTAACCAAATATTGCCCAAATCTAAGTGGGTGGGTAATGTTTTCAGCCAGCCCAACTGCTCCGGGAGAACGCTCAAATCTTCATAGCTGGCCAATGTGGATTGCCCTCCACTATATAACCAGGCATGAAAGGCGGAGTCATTACGCTGGCCGTTGGGAAACGACTCTAGGAGCAACTGTTCATGATTGCCTAATAAGCTGGTATACCCACTGGATCGGACAAACTCGAGTACTTGGGCACTCCCCGGTCCCCGGTCAATCAAGTCCCCCAGAAAATAAACCTGGTCGGCTTCTGTGGGGGCGATCGCATCCAGCAACCGCATCAGGCCATTGTAGTGCCCATGAACGTCTCCAATAATAATCCTGCGGCCATCACTCACGTCAAAGTACCCTTAATCTCTACTGGGTTAACCGAACACTAGCGGTAACAAAGGAACATTATTGTTACCCTGAAGCAATGGAGATACAACCCTATCGTAAGCTAACTAATCAGAATGACAGACAGATTAAGATAGAGCTACCCTAGCTGATCTTTGCGGACCATGCTAAATTCCTTTGCCAGCGCGTGCAAGCATTAAAGTAAAGTCATGGTTTTGTTGCTAGACCTAACCCCTGATCGTCGGGCTTACCATTCACCGCTACTACTCTTTCCATTATGCCCATGCAATCGCCCTGATTGACAATTTGAACGGTAATCCTTGTTAATCTTTAACGAAAAATTTATCTTAAATAAAAATAAAGGGTGGCAAACTACCCTGTCACCCCTCAAATGTGTTTGGAAGTAACCCATCAATCAGGGCTACTTCCTTCTCGGTGCAAGATTGCATCATCTAAAATGCCCACTGCGTAGGGTGGGCATTGCCCACCCTACAATTGCCTATGCAATCACAGGATGGAAAGGGAGTATTACTGACTTAATGCCCTGAGAAACTTTTGGAGTTCGCCGAAGAAACCCCGCTTTTTGGTTTGGGGCGTCGCACCCTCGGCCCCTTTGGCTGACTCACTTTCATTGGTGGCGGGAGCAAAAAGTTGATCCAGTTCATCATTGGTGGGGCGGTGATCAAAGTCCGCCAGATGTTCGTAGCCGCTTTCGGTTTCTTGCCATACTTGCCAGGGAGAGGGATATTGCCGAAAGATCAGCGCTCCTTCTAGGGCACAAATGTAGTAGCAGGAGTCGAAGGCGTTCAAAAACCGTTCGCGCAATTGCCGTGCAGCGTAGCCAATGCCGATGGTGGCCACATCTTCTAAACGAGGGTTGAGGAAAATCACGGGGCGATCGCCCGCTTGGTTACACAATTTTTCCACATCTTCCACCTCAATCGACGATGGCTCAATAAACAGGAACAGGGTTTCTTCCGGTTGAATCTCCGCCTTCATATCATTGATCCCGCGAATGGCATAGGGCTTTTCCCCCCAATCCCGTCGAGCGAGGGCCGCCGCACCGGGATCGGGAAAAAACACCCGCAGTTCCGCGCCCCGATCGTCGATGGCGGGCAAAAATTTCTCAGCCACAGGCATAATCTTTAGCTCAGGGATGACCAGTTCCACCTGAATCCGGGTCCAGCCATCTGCCAGGGCCGCTATCGTTGCTTCTTTTGCTTGGGCGATCGCCTCATCCAACCCATCCGGTAACACTGTCATAAGTCAACCCACTGAATCAAACGTATCAATACATTACAACTGACTAAAACCGATTAGGATAGAGAACCTTACCCAGCCTCAGTTCCACCCTTAATCCTACTACGGCACGCTTCCCACCCCATGCCAGACTTCATGCCAGATTTCATGCCAGATTTCATTGATGAATTTCATTGATGAATTTTATGGATTTCATTCTCCGCTGACAGAGGCGTTAAAATAACTTAAGACTGGTTAGAATAATGACATCAATAACTTGGTTCTTCGCCCTAATTTTATCAAGAGAGCGTACCTCACCCTATGACCGATATTCCTGTTGACCGTATTCGTAATTTTTGCATTATTGCCCACATTGACCACGGTAAATCCACGCTGGCTGATCGGCTGCTGGAAACCACAAACACCGTGAGCGACCGGGAAATGAAGCAGCAATTTCTCGACTCAATGGATTTGGAACGGGAGCGAGGTATCACGATCAAACTTCAGGCTGCTCGAATGAACTATCAGGCTGAAGATGGCCAAAATTATGTTTTAAACCTCATTGATACCCCCGGACACGTTGACTTCTCCTATGAAGTGTCTCGCTCTCTGGCCGCCTGTGAAGGGGCATTGTTGGTAGTGGATGCCTCCCAAGGCGTTGAGGCCCAAACCTTGGCTAATGTTTATCTAGCATCGGAAAACGATTTGGAAATTATTCCAGTGCTAAATAAAATTGACCTACCTGGAGCAGACCCGGAACGGGTTAAGGCAGAAATTGAAGAGGTGGTGGGGCTGGATTGCAGCGGTGCAATCGAGGCATCCGCGAAGGAAGGAATTGGGGTTAAGGAAATTTTAGAGTCCATTGTCCATTTGGTGCCGCCGCCTCAGGACACAGTGGATCAACCGCTACGGGCGCTGATTTTTGACAGCTACTACGACCCCTATCGCGGGGTTATCGTCTACTTCCGGGTGATGGATGGAGCGGTGAAGAAGGGCGATCGCGTCAAACTCATGGCCTCCAAAAAAGAGTACGAAATTGACGAATTGGGCATACTCGCCCCCACCCAAGTAGCCGTAGATGAACTACACGCGGGGGAAGTGGGTTTCTTTTCAGCCGCGATTAAATCCGTAGAAGATGCCCGTGTGGGAGACACCATCACCCTAGCCAAAGGGGGGGCTGAAAACCCGCTACCGGGATACACCGAAGCCAAACCCATGGTTTTCTGTGGCCTCTTTCCCACTGACTCTGAGCAGTTTGAAGACCTGCGGGAAGCCCTAGAAAAGCTCCGCCTTAATGATGCCGCTTTGCAGTATGAACCGGAAACCTCCAGTGCCATGGGCTTTGGCTTTCGCTGTGGCTTCCTGGGCTTGCTCCACATGGAAATCGTCCAAGAACGGTTAGAGCGGGAATACGATCTGGATTTGATTACCACAGCTCCCTCCGTCATTTACCAAGTCACCACCATTGACGGGGAAGTCTTGCACATCGACAATCCCTGTATGCTTCCCGATCCTCAGTACCGCGAAAAAATTGAGGAACCCTATGTCAAAGTCGAGATGATCGTCCCGGAAGAATTTGTGGGGACGTTGATGGAACTGAGCCAAGAGCGGCGGGGCGACTTTAAGGACATGAAGTACCTCACCCAAGGACGCACCACCCTGGTATATGAGATTCCTCTCGCTGAGGTTGTCACCGATTTCTTCGATCAAATGAAATCGCGATCGCGGGGTTACGCTAGCATGGAATACCAATTAATCGGCTACCGTCCCAACCATTTGGTGAAGCTGGATGTATTGATCAACGGCGACAAAGTTGATCCCCTAGCGACCATTGTGCATCGGGATAAAGCCTATAACGTAGGGCGGGCACTGGTAGAAAAGCTCAAGGAATTGATTCCCCGCCACCAGTTTAAAATCCCACTTCAGGCTTCCATTGGTAGTCGTGTAATAGCCAGCCAGAGTATTCCAGCCCTACGCAAGGATGTATTAGCTAAGTGCTATGGCGGTGACATCAGCCGGAAGAAAAAGCTGTTGAAAAAGCAGGCCAAAGGGAAGAAGCGGCTGAAGTCCATTGGAACAGTGGACGTACCCCAAGATGCTTTTATGGCGGTCTTAAAGCTGTAGAAGTCTATTTTTTCCCCGATGTTTCCCGGCATTGTGTGGATTGAGTGCTGGGAAATAGTCCGTTTCTGGTTCCTCAACTTCCCTAGGGAACCAGAAACCCAGTAGATTTCACCGATTGAAGGAAATGCTCATCAGATCCGGGACTAGAGTTCTGGCAGTAAGGTGATTACCAGATTGTTATTTGTACCCAAACTTTACAAAAACCAGTATCAGTTCGTATCGGTTCCAGTATATTCATCAGGATCTTCCCATTGACATAAGTTTTAATTTAGTTAATTTAACTGTTGAGTACTCTAGGAGTGATTCAAGATAATTAGGGGAGTTTAAAGAGATATTGTTTTTCACTTTAGAGGACTCCCATGTTATTCAACTTTTACTGCCTGGGCGCAATGTTATCCAGTTCCGTTTGGTTGTCTATCTTCTTTCGTGATAAAACCACCCCTAATTCTGATTTTTTATCGTGGGTCATTATCGTGATTGCCACCCTAACTTGGCCCTTGGCTGTGCCCTTGGCCATCAAGGCTCGGCACAACGATAGGAGCAATATGGCACAAACTGGGGAACTGTTAGAGGCGATCGCCAATCAACAATATGTCTAGATGGCTTACTATGCCTAGATGCCTAGGGAAGGACATTCCCCCCTTAACTCTTTTGCTCAATTTGCTCAACTCAATCCAGCACACGAGATCTCTTCGATAGATGCAGCTAGGGCAAGGGTTTGTTACAGTCATTCACCGAGTTATTAACTTGGGGACAATTCAAGTTAGGCTAGGGATGTTGACCAAACATGTATGACACTAGCCAACACCATTCAGTGGTGCCGTACCTTTGACTATGACAAAACCTTCCACCTCCGAAGTACCTATTTCAAATTCAAACAACGTTCCTCCCTCCGATGCCCAATCACGGGTCAGCCAGTTCATGAAAAATCTCCAAGATGAGATTTGTACCAAGCTGGCTGCATTGGATGGTTCATCTACATTTTTAGAGGAAAGCTGGCAACGTCAGGAAGGCGGTGGTGGGCGCTCCCGCGTTATGAAGGCTGGAGAATTGCTAGAGCAGGGCGGCGTTAACTTCTCCGAAATTTGGGGCGACAATTTACCCCCCTCAATCCTTGTGCAACGTCCGGAAGCCGCAGGGCATCGTTTTTACGCCACCGGAACATCGATGGTGTTACATCCCAACAATCCTTACATCCCAACAGTTCACCTCAACTATCGCTACTTTGAGGCGGGACCAGTTTGGTGGTTTGGCGGAGGAATTGACTTAACTCCATATTATCCATTTCAAGAGGACGTGGTGCGGTTTCACCAAACCCTCAAAGATTCCTGTGACCAGCATCATCCAGACTATTACCCCACCTTCAAGCCTTGGTGCGATGAGTATTTCTACTTGAAACATCGTCAGGAGACACGGGGGGTCGGTGGTATTTTCTTTGACTATCAAGATGGCCGGGGAAAACTTTACCGGGGGCCGAATCCAGAGGGTGTGGCAGCACAGTATAGCGATCGCCTCGGTGAACTAGAGGAGCGTAGCTGGGAAGATGTCTTTGCCTTCGTTCAATCCTGTGGTGCCGCATTTTTGCCCGCCTACACGCCCATTATTGAAGCTCGCCGTGATATGCCTTATGGCGATCGGGAACGTCAGTTTCAGCTATATCGGCGGGGACGATACGTTGAATTTAATCTCGTATATGACCGGGGCACCATCTTTGGATTGCAAACCAATGGTCGCACAGAATCTATTTTGATGTCCCTGCCTCCCCTAGTCCGCTGGGAGTATAGCTACTCGCCAGAACCTGATACTCTTGAAGCGGAACTCTATAACATCTACTTGAAGCCACAGAATTGGCTCAGTTGAATTTGGGCCATCCTAGGAAATTGGAAAATAAATTGTGAAATTTATCCGTTGCGTTGGAAGAGATTAGTGAGGTGAGCTAGACTTAGGATGACTGATACAGATACAAGTGCTGTAAGTTAGGCTTTATCCTTCTTATGTACAGGGATGTCACATGTTGAGTAACGTTAGCAAATTGGGAATGATGAAAGGTAAAGGCTTTCACCCTAACGGACTTGACCACCATTGGGATAGGGCCACCCAGTTAGCTGGGCTGAGGGTAAGACCAGTAATATTCATATTATCAAATGGGTATTCTTTTGCCACTTCCTGTTAGCCTAGGTTAAGCTGTGTGGGAGCGATGTTCACTGTGACACTAATTGCTTTATCAGTCGATCTAGCAATACTTTAAATTATGAAGCAAGAGACGCTGACAGCCCAAAATGGCAGAATAATCACTATCTTGCGACCTGAGGGTCGTTTGGATATTACAACAGCTTGGCAATTTCGGCTCAAGTTGCAGGATTGCATGAGCAATAATGGCCCTCATGTCATCGTCAATTTGGAAGATATTAACTTTATCGATAGTTCTGGTCTAACGTCACTAGTGGCTGGGATGCGTGACGCGGACAAGGTTCATGGTAGTTTTCGGATTTGTAGCGTTCATCCAGAAGCCAAGCTGGTTTTTGAAGGGACCATGATGGATTCTGTGTTTGAGATATTTGAGTCTGAAGAAGATGCCTTGAACAAGTCTTTGCAGAATGACCTAGCTCAGACAGAC
>JAYKIC010000045.1:0-11690 GCA_035284985.1 Leptolyngbyaceae cyanobacterium | reverse complement strand
ATTAGACCGCGATCGCGCTGTTCCATCAAGGCATCCGGTGTTAATAATAAAATCCGATCCACCGCCGCCAATGCCCGTTCCCAATCATCCCGTTTTAAGTAAATAACCTTCAGATTCCGCAGCATTCGCGCTAACAAAAGGCGAGGGGAAACAGGTTCAAAAAAGTCAGGCTGCATGTCAACAGGTTCACCGAATAACTGATTCAGCCGTTCCTGACAATCCTGTTGAAAAAGAACCTCACCTTTATGAAAGGGATCAACAAATAGCTCCATATCATTAACATCGGGACGAATTAAAAAATGTCCCGGCATATTAATCCCAACCATGGGAAAGCCAAGGCGACGAGCAATTTCTAAGTACACTAATGATAGGGTGATGGGGATACCTGTACGCCGATCAATAACCCGATTGAGATAACTATTATCTGGATCGTAATAGTCGGATTCATTCCCGCCAAAACCTAGCTCCCCATACAAATAATCATTGATGCAATGAATAACCCGGAGGGGATAGAGTTCATCCGGCAGCGTTGGCTTGATGGTGGCTGCCATCTGATCCAGGACAGCCACATAATGCTCAGGATCAATCTCTGGATATTCCTCTTGGGCCATATATAACGCTGCTTTTGCCAGGTCAACGTTGGCATTAGACCATTTCACCGCTTTTTCAAACTGTTTGCGGGCAAGGGAAGACAGCATGGCTCAATCAATCGACAATTACGAATCCGGCACGACAGGTTCACAACAACCCCATTATCCCATACTCGGCTGCGTCTCCAGTTGGGGCATCCTGCCCCAACGACTGTTGAGGTTGCCGAGCATCCATTAAGCGCTAAGGATCATGTCATCCAGGGAGAAATCCACCGTGGCTTCGGCATTGCCATTGGGGAGATAATCCTGTTCCCAGGAGTCTTTAAGGCCACTAACGAGGTCGTATTGGGGCGACCAGTTCAAATCGGTCATGGCTGCGTGAATATCGGCGAAAAAGTTTTGTACCCGCATGGGGAAAGCTTTTTTCTTGCCGGAGTCAAAGGATTTGGGGTCGTAATGAACCAGTTGCAGATCATCGGGGGATTTGCCAGCGGCGATCGCACAGGCTTGGGCCAGCCCATCAAAGGAGACGTACCGCTCCCCTGAGATGTTGTAAACCTTGCCAATTGCGGTTTGATTCCCCAACACCGCCACCATCGCATCGGCCAGATCCGCCACATGGCCCAACTGGGTGAGGTGATCGCCGCTACCGGGAATGGGAAGGGGGCGATCGCGCACAATGCGATCGAAAAACCAGGCTTCCAAGGGATTATAGTTTTGGGGTCCGTAAATATAAACGGGGCGCACTGAGGTAAACGGGACACCCTGGGCGGCTAAATACTCTTCGGTAGCAAACTTACCCTTGTGGCGACTTTTGGGATCAAGGGCATCCCCTTCCACATGGGGCATCTGGCCAGATTTGAGGTAAACTCCAGCGGAACTCACGTAGACAAAATGGGCAATCTGATCTTTGAATAGCTCAACCAGGGGCTGAGTATCACTCAACTCCCGACCATTGTTGTCGAAAATAGCATCGAAGGATTGCCCCCCTAACTTGTCTTTGAGTTGGGTGGGGTCGGTGCGATCGCCATGAATTTGGGCTAATCCGTCCACCGGAGCAGGCTGATTGCCCCGGTTAAATAGCACCACCTCATGCCCTAAGCTCACCAGCTTTTTAACCAGATATACCCCAATAAATCGGGTTCCCCCCATCACTAAAACTCGCATTCACCCAACCCCCAGCGTGTATTACCTAGGGGTTATTGTACTGGAGGATGGACCCTTTTTTATGACCAGGAAACGGCCTAAGAGCCACAAATCACCCGGCGCATCTGCTTCATATTGCTGGGTAGGTCCATCTTGATGGCTTCTTGAATGAAGGCCGCAGGGATGGGAATAAGGGGGGTCGCTTTCACCGAGTAGGTCAGTAACGTGCCGTTATCGTAGTCTTGAATTTCTAAATCAGCGCTAAAGTCCTTGAATGTGCCCCGCTCCATTTGGAACTGAATCTTTTGAACCGCCTTCTGATGGGTCACTTCAATGGCCCTCAGGTAGATTTCAACCTGGGCGGAAAACATCAAAAATGCCTTACGGGCCACCTGATATACCCGTTTCCCCTTACACGCCCGTTTGCCTCGCTCTACCACCGAAGACAACACTTCGCTATGAACTAAGTCAGGAAAAAACTTGACCCACTGGGAATAATTGGTCAACTCTTGCCACACATGGGAACGCTGGGATGGAATGTACATCGTCGCAGTTACAGCCCCGCCCCAAGCAGAATAGGGATGAATATCCAGTAGCACATCTCCCCGCAGTAAGGCATGGCGCTGGTGTGGATCTATCGTATTAGAAGGGGCAGAAGCAGCCTGAGCCAAGGGTTGAGTCGCAGGAAAAGCAGTGAATGATGTCATAAAACTCGTAACTCCTAATAAAACAAACAGTGCCAATGCACCGTTCTATGAGGTTGCAGCACAATAGCAGAGGGGTTAGCCAAGACAAGTACCCAGTCTATAGCCGAGACCACATGGTGATACAAGCTAGCAAACATCATATAGGCTTCACAGTAAACTCAGTGAAAATCCGATGCAGTAGCCTGAACAACACATTAATTTTCAGATAAATATCGTTAATATTCTAAGTATTGCCATAAGGTTGGTCCATCTCCCTCAGTCGATCCACTTAGAACCCTAACAATAATCGCTGAAAGGACTTGAAAACTTGAACCGCGTAACCATAAAGTTTCCAATAAGTTTGATCCTAAGACCGATGTTTTGGGCTTAGCCCAAAACATCGGTAGCATTTATGTAGCATATTTATTTAGATCCAGTTACTTAATCAATTACTGCAACCAAGACAACAAACAGCATCAGTTATGGATAGAAAAAGTAAGATCGAACAGACTGTCTTTTGGGCTTTGTTGGGCCTGACTGCCCTGGTTTGGATATTAAGGGGAGTGGGGGTTCTTACTGGCATTAAAGGCGGTTTCATTTGGATACTGATTATCGCTACGATGGGCGCAGGAACGATCAGCGCCATTCAGCAAACCCGCCGCTGGTAAGCTACCCCGTTGCAAATTTGCTGAATTAATCGCTCCCCTCCTGTAGTTGAACGCATGATTGAGTTAAACCCATTTGGCTCTGTTTTCCTTGTCCGTGATGTCCCCGTTGCATCCCTCTAGCTAAACCTAACCTTGACTATGGCCTCTCCGTTGCCACCTAATCGGCCCAATTCTTTTGTTAAGACCGTTACCCGCCTTGTTCAAGCCGTACAGGCACGGGTTGATTTTTCCCAACTCGCTTTACGGCCTAATGCTCGGGTGCCAAAACTATTTATCGATCCCCTGGATGGCACTCCCCGCAAGACCTATCCCTTGTTGGGCGATCGCTATCTCATTGGCCGCAGTTCCCAAAAATGTGACATCGTTGTCAGTAACCAAAAGGTGAGCCAAGTCCATGGAGCGGTCTACCGCGAAAACCCCCAACCCAACGCCGGATTTGTGATTGAAGACCAAAAATCCACCAACGGCATCTATATTGGCAAACGTCGCATTACCACCCTTCCCTTACGCCACGGTGACGTGCTGACCTTTGGTCCCCCCGACTTAGCCGATGCTGTCCGGTTGGAATATCAAAACCCGCCCCCGCCGTATCTGCAAATCCTTCGCTATGCCCTCTACGGTTTTACAGGCATTACTGCCCTGATCGTGTTGTGGATTTTGACCGAATGGCAAAAGGTATCGGTATATCCCCTACCGGAATCGGTACAGGGTCCGGTCATTGTCTATGCCCAAGATGGTGTCACCCCGTTGCGCCAATCCAGCAAAGAAGCCCACGTAGAGTTTTCCCGGTTGTCTGAATTCCCATCCTTCCTACCCAAAGCCGTAATGGCTTCAGAAGACTCCCGCTACTACTGGCATCTAGGGGTAGACCCCATCGGTATCCTCCGTGCCCTCATTACCAATGTTCGCGGCGGCGGTATCCGCGAAGGGGGCAGTACCATCACCCAACAACTGGCCCGTAGCATTTTCCGGGATTATGTCGGCACAGAAGATTCAGCCCAGCGCAAAATTCGAGAAGCCATTGTGGCGCTCAAGCTGGAAACCTATTACAGCAAAGATTTTTTGATGCTGACCTATCTCAATCGAGTCTATCTGGGTCAGGATAATTCAGGGTTTGAGGATGCGGCTCAGTTTTACTTTGACAAATCTGCTAAGGATTTAGACTTGTCAGAAGCGGCCACTCTGGTTGGCATCCTGCCCGCCCCCAATAGCTTTAATCCGGTAGAGGACTACGATAAAGCGATGTCCCTGAGAAATCGTGTCCTCGATCGGATGTTGGAACTAGGAATGGCCGATAAAGTAACCGTGGATGATGCGCGGCGATCGCCCATCATCGTTAGTCCAGAAGCCATTGAAGAACTCCGCAGCACCCTAGCCCCCTACTTTTATGCCCAAACCCTACTTGAACTCCAAGATCTACTCGGCAGCGAAGTCGCTAGAGAAGGCAACTTTATCATCGAAAGCACAGTAAACTTAGAGTTACAAGCCAAGGCTGAAGCGAGTTTGGTGAATAGCGTTAACACGGCTGGTGCCGCATCCGGTTTTTCCCAAGGAGCCATTGTTACCATCGATGCGGCCACAGGCAACGTGTTGGCCATTGTTGGGGGCACAGATTATCGCACCAGCCAGTTTAATCGAGCCACCCAAGCACTCCGCCAACCCGGTTCCACGTTCAAAATCTTTCCCTACGCGGTAGCCCTAGAAAAGGGCATCTCTCCCTCAAAAACCTATGCCTGCACACCACTCACCTGGCAAGGGCAAGTGTTTAATGGCTGTCGTGCGGGTTCTGGCCCCGTCGATATGTACCGGGGCATGGCGTTGTCAGAAAACGTCGTAGCCCTACGCATCGCCCAAGAAGTCGGCCTCGTCCAAGTCGTTCGCATGGCCCAACGCATGGGCATTGACTCCGACCTCCAAGCTGTTCCAGGGCTAGTCCTCGGCCAAAGTGAAGTGACCGTATTGGAAATGACAGCGGCCTTCGGCATTCTCGCCAACCAGGGTATTTATCACCAACCCCGCACCATTAAACGGGTATTGGACAGCAGAAGATGTGAAGACTTGAGCCGCCGAGAAACGTGCCGAGTCATCTACCCCCCCCCCAATCGACCCGATGCCGCCATCGGCCAACAAGTGTTGTCCACCAACGTAGCAACCCAGATGACCACCCTACTCCAAACCGTCATCCAAAGTGGCACAGGCCGCAATGCAAGACTAGGATACAGCGAAGCAGGGAAAACAGGGACAACCAACCGAAATGTCGATCTGTGGTTTGTGGGATATTTGCCTCAACAACGGGTTGTGACCGGAATATGGCTAGGTAACGACGATAACTCTCCCAGCAGGGGAAGTAGCACCCAAGCGGCCCAATTATGGGGTGACTATATGCGGCGTAGCGGCATGAATTTCTAAACTTTAGCGAAGACTTGTAAAGAAAATCAATCAAAATCCGAGAAAACAACTAAAAATAACCGCTTCAATCAGAAAAACACTGTTATTTTTCGATAGTTTCGGATATGATAGCAGCGAACTTTACTTGACCACAGTGAGAAGGCAACTCTGCCCGTCACCGACGTTAAGCTAAAGTTTCCAAGATTATGTATTGTATGACTGATTTGAATTGGCTTGGGGAGAATCGTGACAATCTACATCGGCAACCTGTCTTTTCAGGCTACTGAAGATGATATCCGTGAAGTTTTCGTTGAATACGGAACTGTTCAGCGGATTAGCCTTCCAACTGACCGGGAAACTGGACGGAAGCGAGGCTTTGCATTCGTTGATATGGGGGATGAAGCACAAGAAGATAGGGCCATCTCAGAACTAGATGGCGCAGAATGGATGGGTAGAGAAATTCGGCTTAATAAAGCAAAGCCTCGCGAAAACCGCCGTTAGGTCGGGCTATGGCTTCGGTTCACTCGTCCGAAGCATAGAGAGCATTATGTAGTAACGGGCAGGTTTCCTTCTTTGAAAACCATAGGGTGTTCTAGGAAGAGAACCGTGCCCTTCTTTGATAGCGTACTATGGACGATAATTCCTCTCAGTCTTCAGATTATCAGCAAGCGTTATCCACTCAGGCTGGAGATTCATCAAAACCTAGCATCACTCCCATGCGGTGCTTTACAGGCGCTTTAATTTCAGCGCCTATGGCTATAGGACTTTATTTCTTCACAGTGTCCATTAGTCAGACGTTTGCCTCAAAGCCAGTGACTTCCCATAGCGCCTTGGCGATCCGGATCTCCATTATGGTAAGGACATTGGTTATGGGAATGAGTGCTCTGGGCACTATGATTTTCACCTTTACAACCCTTGGGGTGATAGCGCTAGGTGTCCAACTTTGGCTCAAGCCCCGTAAACCAGAATCGCCTCCCACCTCAAATTGAACCGCTTCAGTTAGAGGGGACGCTAAGTGTTAAGGTTTCAGGGGAACTATAAATTTAGGATATCGTCTTCTGCAATAGTCTTATAATTTTAGGAAAGGACTTTACTAGTTTTTTTACGTTTTATTAGGGGCATCAATCATGGACATTGGGTTAGCACTGAGTACCACACTGCTGTTCTTGATTAGTTTTTTTTCCTTCTCTGTTGAAATGCAGTGGTATACAGAGTTTACACCCCCTGATACTGGTGGACCAGATAGTAGTACTGGTTCTGGAACCCATTTAAGTTCGTAGGTTTGGGAAAATTTTCTTGGCCAAGTCCTAGTCTAAAAATTAAAGTCTCAATAGGGGCGCAACAGATTCTGGCTGCTCTAATTCACTATTTTTTGAAGTCAGGACAAAAATATCCTTGCCAATGTGGCACCGCTACCGCCATCCTTGCATTTCCCTTGAAAACTTGATCTTGTACGGGAAAGACCGAGGATTTAGTATTCGTAATCTGAGCGATATTTGAGGAAGAATTTTAAGGCTTGCGGCTTAGCATCTGCGGTGCTGCCAACACTTTTACATTTGGCTTTTACTAAAACATCGGCGTGCCGCTGTCCCTCTTCCCGATACTGGCGATAGGGTGTACCGGGGGGATATTCGTTTTGGGATCGCCGCAGCAGCATACGGGCCATACTCCTAACTTGGATCGCTTGTTCACAGTTCCACGGATATCCACCGAGGTAAACACTGCCAGCAATAGCGATCGCGGTGAGAAAAACGACCCCAATGTTATAGGTAACTCGATTAGCGTGAATCCAGTCCATGCAATTTGTCTCGGCGTGGAATTTCAACCTCAGTTAATCTGCTGATGAATGCATCCCTAATGTATCTGGAAACTGGTGGTTCCGGACATCGGCGGCAAATCCTTGTACGGTTTCCAGAATGAGCGATCGCAAATTTGCATAAGGTTTGACGAAGGGAGGATACCATTCAGATAAACCAAGCAAATCAGTCGTCACTAAAATTTGGCCATCGCAGTGGCCACCAGCCCCAATGCCAATGGTTGGAATCGTCAAATGCTCCGTCAGTTGATTGGCTAGTTTAGCGGGAATATGTTCTAACACAATAGCAAAAATGCCAGCTTTTTCTAGGGCGATCGCCTGCTGTAGCATCACTTCCTCCGCATCTGGAGTGGTTCCCTGCCGTCGAAACCCCCCCACTTGGTGAATCGACTGGGGGGTCAAACCAAGGTGCCCCATAACGGGAATACCAATTTGAACTAAGCGAGCGATGGTGTCTACCATAAATGGCTGTCCCCCTTCCAATTTAACTGCCTGTGCCCCAGTCTCCTTAAGAATGCGACCAGCGGAGAGAACCGCTTGCTCCATGCTACTCTGGTAGCTCAGAAACGGCATATCAACCACAACTAACGCTTGCTGAACCCCTCGACAAACTGCCTTAGCATGATGCACCATTTCATCCAAAGTTACAGGCAACGTGGTGGAATGTCCCAACATAACCATCCCTAGGCTATCGCCCACCAACACCAGATCAACACCAGCTTGATCAAGGATTCCCGCCAATAGACAATCGGCAGCCGTAAGAGCAACAATTGGCTCTCCTTGGCGTTTCTTCTGGATAATGTGCTGTATCGTTCGGGCCATGGAAACCTTGCCGCAGCTAATGTAACTCAATATTGCTTAGGTAATTACTATACCAATGCCCGGTCAGTTCGAGGAGACAGAAGGCGCGATCGCCCAGGTGAAAAGAAGCACACAACTTCGATTACAACCCCGATCCCGCATCCCTTAGAGCACTTCAGAACGAATACGCGCCAATCCTACCGTTAGCACTTTCTTACGACTAGGAACATAAGCCCGCTTATTGAAAACATCGTATTGGTTGCGTTCGATCTCATCCAAAATCTGACGATACAGCATTAACGCTGCCCACACAGGCCAACGAGCATCCCGACTTAGATAGGCAATCCCCCTTTCAGCTAGGGCATAGAAATCCCGTGCCCGTCGAATCTGAAATTTCATCAATGCCCGCCATCGGTCGTCAATGACACCATTTAACAAGTCTTGCTCACCATAGCCAAAATGCTCTAAATCTTCCAATGGCAGATAAATGCGGCCCCGTCGAGCATCCTCGCCCACATCCCGCAAGATGTTGGTCAATTGGTTCGCTATCCCTAGGGCGATCGCCTCATCCTTAGGCACACTGGGATAAACAACTCGGTTCCAAGGAGCCGTATTGCTAGACTGATCAACCCCCATAACCGCATTGGACATCAACCCCACCGTTCCAGCAACGCGGTAACAGTAAAGGTTCAAATCCTCAAACGTTTCATAACGGCTACGGTACAAATCCATACGCTGACCAGCAATCATATCTCGAAATGGCTGGATATCGATCGGAAAATGCTCTAATGCATCCACTAAGGCAACATCAGGATCTTCAATGGGACAACCACTAAAAATCGTTTCCAAGTCCTCTTCCCATCGCAGTAGGGTCTCTGGGGTCGTATTAACCGCCTCAGGACCATCCACCAGTTCATCCGTCCGACGACACCAAACGTAAATAGCCCAGATGGCCCGACGCTTTATTTCGGGCATCAGTAGCGTCCCCAGATAAAACGTCTTTGAATACTTTGCCGTAATTTGTCGGCAAATCTCATACGCTTCCTCAACCGACACCAAGGCATTGGCAGAAACAGGCGGCGTTGGAACAGGTTTAGACAGTTGCAGCATCACATTGCGGACAAGAAATGAACAGTGAAGAAATTAGGAGATAGCCGCACCATTGAGGCAGGTAATACAAAATGGCACGAATATCGACAACCTTACCTATGGCATACAGTGCCTTAAAACAGGATCATTGCACAAGCCCCCTACCGCTTAAAAGCCTTGAGAGACAGTCCAACCCATCTAGTCATCCCACGAAAGACGGAACATTCTCTGGCGAGTTTGATTGCGAACCCGCAGCAGACCAGCGGCTAATTGCTTGAGAGGTTAGCTTACCAGATAAAACAGCCCCCTCCATACTGGCCAAATATCGCTGCATCGTGTAATCGCCAGTCAGGAAAAAGTTAGATATGGGAGTTACCTGACTGGGGCGGTGCTGCTGGCGACCTGGCGTAGCCGTGTAGACCGATCGGGGCGTTTTCACCACCTTCGACTTCAACAACTGAGCCGGATTGCCAGAACCAAAGTGCTGGGGAAACAACTTATCTAGCTCAGCTAACGTGGCTTCGGTAATCTCTTGGTCGGATTTGGTAATCCAATCCTTCGCTGGGGCTAAAACTAGCTCCAACATCGACTTATCTGGGTCTTCGTACCCACGGCACGTATTACTCATATCCGCGTAGACACTGAGCAGGGGAGAGCGAGAAAATAACAGGTGGTCAATGTCAGTCAGTTTCCGATCAAACCAGAGATGGATATTGATAACGGGAACTCCCTCAAGGCCGTCCAATTGCTTAAAAAAGTCCATTTGTCGCCAGGAATCAGGCACCATGGTCTTGAAAGGGTCCACAGGCATGGCTGACACATAGGCATCCGCCGTAAACAGTTCATCATCACCACCATCCATACCCCGCAACAAGAACCCTTCAACAGAATTGTCATCGTTGAGCAAAATTTGCTTAAGGGGAGCATTCAGCCGGATCTCACCACCACGCTCCACAATGTAGTCCTGCAAAGGCTGACACAAACGTTCTGTGGGAGAACCATCCAAGAAAGCCATCTTTGAACCGTTCTTTTCCTGAAGAAAACGGTTCATGGCCGTCAAAATAATGGTCGAGGAAATTTGATCAGGGCCAATAAAGTTGAGGGATTTGGTCATCGCAATGAAAACTTCATCGTTAACCCGTTCAGGGATATTGTGTCGGCGCAACCACTCCGTCCAAGAATATTGATCCATGGCCTCCACATAGGGTTGCCCCCTGAGCATCACAGGAATCAGCCCGATGCCAAATAGAATTTTCTCCTTCCAAGTCAGCATGTCATTATTGCGTAAGATGGCAACAATACCATTCCAGGGTGCAGGAATATCAGGGAAATCAAAGCGAGAATAGGTGCCTGGCTTGCTAGGTTGGTTAAAAATCATGGAGTGTTGCTTCCATTGCAGCCGATCCTCAATGTCCAGTTCCTTAAATAGCTGAAGCATATTGGGATAGGCCCCAAAAAAAATGTGCAGCCCAGTCTCGTACCAGTCTCCATCTTCATCTTGCCATGCGGCGACTTTTCCCCCCAAGACATCTCGCCGCTCCAACACGATGGGAGTGTGCCCTGCATCCACCAAATATTTGGCGCAGGATAATCCCGCTAGTCCACCACCCGCAATTGCAACTCGCATGTACTGACAATATCCTTAGTCAAATCACGACGCTTCCTGAAAAACCGGACCTTCGCCAAATTACGGCTTATCAGCAATATTCAGGCTAGTCCAGTTAGGGAACCCACAGCCTTGTCCCCAACTTTAGTCATTCCTTAAGTTATTATAATGGCCCGTGTTGCAAAATGTTACGGATCATCGCCTAAAAAATCCGTGATTTTCAGTTTATAAATTTGAAGTTCCTACATCTCACCTAATCTATTTAGTGAAGTTTCGATCAAGTTAATATCTTTTGTTCCAAAAGTCTTTGCGGTTATAGTGTAGTGGGCAATAATTAACAGGAGGGGGCTGGCCTTAAAACAAGTTGCCAGTCAAGGGCAATGAGCAGCGCCCATCACTCCTGGCTTCAATGTCCTTTCTCCTTACAGATTCCGAAATATTTATTTGGGGTGTGTAGGATTGATGGGGAGCAATTGCTGAAAATGGTTGCATAGACATTGCCATGATCATTTTAGGCAGGCTGCTTATATCTTGATTCTATTGAAAACTATATTTGTCGATATGCCGACGCGGGAGTAACTGTATGAGCACGGAGGGTGAGTTGGACCAGCAAACGTGTCGTGTTGAAGTTACTGGCGAAGTGGGAACTATCCATCTGCCCAGATTTTTAACGGTCATGGAGGCTGTTGCCTTTAAGCAAGCATTTCAAGATTGTTGCCAGCAAAATCCAGAAATGAAAAAGGCTGTGGTTAATTTTACTGCTACTAATTTTATTGATAGCAGTGGTATTGGAGCATTGGTTAACGTTTGGAAGGTTTCCCAGTCCCATAACATAGCGTTTAGCCTATGTAATGTTACACCTCAGATCATGATGGCTCTCTCCCTCGCTGGATTAGATGC
>JAYKIC010000044.1:0-3628 GCA_035284985.1 Leptolyngbyaceae cyanobacterium | reverse complement strand
CCTTGACCATATTCACAGCCCAATTCCCGCAACATTGCCAATTGGGTTTCATTTTCCACCCCCTCCGCCACCACCGCCATGCCGAGATTATGGCCTAGGGTAATAATGGTTTTGACAATTTCCAGATCTTCATCCCCATTTTCCATTCGGCTGACAAAGGATTGATCAACCTTGAGAATATCAGTGGGAAACTGATGGAGATAGCTCAGGGATGAATAGCCCGTCCCAAAATCATCGATGCTGAGGGTAAGGTTCATTTGTTTGAGCCGAAAGAGCATTTCGATGGCCGATTCCACATCACTCATCGCCATGCTTTCAGTAATTTCTAGCTTGAGGCTATAACAATCAAGTTTAGTGTCTTCTAATATCTGGCTAATTTCTTCAATTAAATGAGGATGGGTAAATTGACGACTGGATAAGTTAACCCCAATCATTAAATTGGGTTGTTGGGGAAACTGCTGGTGCCATTGCCGCATTTGCCGACAGGCTTCCGTCAAAATCCAGCGCCCCATGGGAATAATTAAGCCCGTTTCTTCCGCCACGGAGATGAACGTACCTGGAAATACGACTCCTTGTTGGGGATGTTGCCATCGTACCAGGGCCTCAAAGCCAGTGATTTTCCCGGTTTGCAACGATACGATGGGCTGATAATGGAGTAAAAATTCCTGTTGCTTAATCCCATGGCGCAGTTCTGATTCTAACTGGAGCCGTGACACGGCTCGATTGTGCATACTATTGGCAAAGATTTGGCGGGGTTTGCCCAAGGCTTTGGCTTGATACATGGCGGTGTGGGCATCCCGCAATAGAACATTAGCCTCAAGATTCTGGTCGTCTATGGTGCTAATCGCGATGCCGATGCTCGTGGTGATGAATAAGTCCTGCTCATTCAAGAAAATGGGTTGCCCTAGGCCCAATTGGATATCATTGACGATGGTTTCGACCATGGCCTGATCTTTGAGGTGAGGGAGCAATACAGCAAATTCGTTGCCGCCCACCCGGGCCACGGCACAGTGAGGGGGGAGACAGGTTTGAATCCGGTCGGCTATTTGAATCAGTAATTGATCCCCAACGTAGTGGCCATATCCTTCGTTGATTACTTTGAATCGATTGATATCTAAGCACAAAACGGCAAAGATAGTGGAGGATGGTCGTTGGGATAGTTTGGTGAGTTTTTTTTGCACCTGTTGGAGAAATAAGGTGCGGTTGGGGAGTCCGGTGAGCAAATCATAATAGGTGGCGCGGAAAACCCGGTAGGCCATGATGCTCCCTGTGGTGGCGATCAGGGTGAGGGCTGGTGCGACAAAGGGCATCCAGGCGGCGGCGGTAAAGAATAGCCAGCATAGTCCTAAAAGGCTGCTGAGGGCGATCGCCTCCATTAATCCCACCCAGACCGGATGTTTCAACCACCAAGCGATCGCCCCCCCAATAAAGCCCCACAGTCCAATCCACAGAACTTCAGCCCACTCCGGCCAAAACCAGATCAGGGGAGTTTGATCCAGAACACTGGTTAAAATTTGCCGAGTTAATATGGCATGGAGTAGCACCCCTGCCAACCGTTGATTTTCGGTGGAAGTGTTTAAGTATCCGGTGAAAGGGGTGGCAAAGAAGTCTTTGGAGGTGGAGGCAGTGCTGCCAATGAGGACGACTTTATCCTGAATCCAAGCGGATGGGATATCTGCCGTCAAGACATCCGTGAGGGACACTAGCACGACTTTATCGGCGAAGTCGGCGGGGGATAGGGTGCCGCTAGCGATTTCGGCGGCAGTGAGCCGCTGGAATAGTTGGTCGTGAGGGGGATAACGGATGAGGGTTTGATAGCCACTGGCATCGATCGTTTGGTAGCCCCCTGAGTCGGATTTTAATCGGGGAAAACGGGTGTCGCCGATTTGTAATGCATTGGGGGTAATGGTCAGGGTCAGATTTTGATCGGCCAAATAGTTCAAGGCTAGTTGTAGGCCAAAGGAATAAAAGCGGCGATCGCCCGAAACACCGTACATCCAGTGTCGTCGCACCAGGTTATCCGAATCTAGTACAAAGTCATTAAAACCAACTCGCTCCGGAGGAACACCGGGGGGAGCGGGGACCATTTGCTGGTCTAAATCTGCCAGTTCATTGATGACGACAACATTGGGAGCCGTCAGTTGTTGCCGCAATTCCCTATGTCCCGCTTCTTGAGGAATATCCCGAAAAATATCCAGACCAATCACCTGGGGCTGATGGGTTTGTAAGGTTGCTAGGGTTTGGGCCAACACGCGATCGGATAAGATTGCGCCATTTTGAGCATGGGTGCGAAGATCATCCTCCGTAATTTCCACAACAAAAATACGGGATGCGTCCTGGGTCAAGGGCTGCCATCGGCTCAGTTGGTCATATATTGCAAGTTCCAATGGTTGTAGACCACCAACTTGCCGAATCACCAGTAGCAGTCCCGTTACTGAAAGGCTAGCCAGCACAGGCGGACAGGTTAACCAAAATGAATGGGAGCATTGACTCCTTTTCGTCGCCTGAAGCATTTGGGAGATAGCGCTGAAAATAGTGAATGTCACAGAATTGTTAACAAAGATTCATAGGTCTTAATGAAATAGCACACCCTGGAGCCTATTGTTGGAGCTTAAATTGAAGCCTAATATCCCTATTCAGCGTTGGCCTAGCGATTCTAGCCTAGTTTTATAAATTTATTGATTTTATAATAAATTTATAAACTAATAGGAGATAAGCTGCTGATCGTTAAGGTTTTTATAGCCTCCAATCTTGCCTTCTAGGTTAACTGTTCCCCTCCCCATTTGTCTCACAATTGCAGTTCATCGTGCTGTGTTCATCGTGTTGGGTGCTGAGGACCATCACGGTGGTCCCACTATTGTTGCCAATGCGTATGGTGCTTTTGAACTAACAGCAATGATATACCGTGTTAGTCCAAATTTTGGCAGGGAAAGCTGGACCCAATAGTGTCATGGAGTCTAGACTAGATTAGTTGCAAACACCGGACCAGATCACTAGCGAACGAGACAGTTATGGGGGCCGACAATTTAGAGGGGGCGATCGCCCCTCTGCTGCTATTAGCCCTAACGCGAGTTAGGAGAGAATATTACGAATTCAGTAGCATGATGAATTCAGCCGCAAGGTTGGGGTTAATCCCACTCCCCCCATGGATTTCTGTCTAGCTTAATGGATAGTACCCAAGGCAAGCCGCAAAAATGATTGCTTGCCATATTTTGTTGCTAATCGCAATATTGGGTTTCATCGGTTGATCCCGTTGTGCGCTCCCGTTGCTGGGAGAAACGGGAGTGGGTTGCGTGTTGATCGACCAGGTTTACCTTCAGGATTATGCTATAACAAAAGTCGAGAAGAGGCGAAATTGAAGATTAATCGGGGCGAGGGGCGATCGCTTTGACAAAATCCAGCAACCGATGGGCTAGTTCCAATTTGCTACAGGTGGGAATAGATTGTTGACGACCCTGCCAGTCCAGAAAGATACCTTGATTTTGATCGCTGCCAAAACCACTGTGGGGTTGGTCGATGGGGTTGGCGGCGATCGCATCCAAGCGCTTGCGCTGTAATTTATCTTGGGCCGGAGTCACAATATCCCCGGTCTGGGCAGCAAACCCCACTAAACGCTGATCGGGCCGTT
>JAYKIC010000043.1:0-6523 GCA_035284985.1 Leptolyngbyaceae cyanobacterium | reverse complement strand
CCATGGCTGGGTTCGAGGGCGATCGCCTGGGAAAAGTCGGCGATCGCGCCCTGGCTATAGCCCAGCTTCAACCGAGTTAAACCTCGATAGTAGTGGGATGTGGCCTGCTGATCGTTAAGGGCCAGGGCTGTGCCATAATCAGCAAACGCTTCCACGGGTTTAACCAACTTGTAATAGCTGAATCCCCGTTGGTTATGGGCATCCAGCAACTGGGGATTGAGGTGAATGGCCTGGGTATAGGCAGCAATGGCCGCTTGATAACGCCCCTGCTGGGACTGCTGAAGACCTTGTTGATACCAGGCGGCGGCGGTTCGGGGGGATAGCCCTTGGGAATGGGACTCGGTTACACCGATCAGCATAGCGTCGTACCGGGAGCGCGATCCAGGGTCAGACAGCACTTGATAGGCGTGGCTAAGCCGCTGAAACTGTTCTAGGGCGGTGCGATCGCCCGGATTAACATCCGGGTGATACCGTCGGGCTAGTCGGCGGAAAGCGCGGCGGATTTCGGACAAGTCAGCCGTGGAAGGAATTTCTAGTAAATCGTAGTAGGTCGGGGAAGATGGGTCCACAGGTCATAATCGATAAACTATCCAACCGTTAATGACTCCATTGAAGCATTAACCGCTGGGGAGGTAGACTCCGTTGGAGGATTCACTGCTGGGGAGGCAGATTCAGTAAATAGGGCTGCTTCAATTTTAGTCAGGGCCATATTCAGGTCATCATTTAGCACCTGTATATCAAACTCTGAGGCCGCGTCGATCTCAACCGCCGCCCGTTTCAAACGGCGAGCAATGGAGGCTTCTGAATCATGGCCTCTGGCCCGTAGCCGCCGTTCTAATTCCTCCAAGGAAGGGGGCAAGATAAAGACTTGGATCGCACTGGGAAATACCTGGCGAATTTGACGGGCACCCACCAATTCAATTTCTAAAACCACGGATTTCCCTTGGGCAATTTGGGCCTCAACTGGACGTTTAGGGGTGCCATAAAAGTTACCTGCAAATTCAGCCCATTCTAATAATTCGCCATTGTCCCGCATCTGGGTAAATTCGTCGGCACTGATGAAGAGGTAATGTTGACCGTGAACTTCGTTGGGACGGGGCGATCGCGTCGTAGCAGAAATGGACAGACACAATTCAGGATGTTGTTCAAGCAAATGTTTGAGCAATGTACCTTTGCCCACACCACTGGGACCAGTTAGGACAACTAATTTTCCGGGATTTGATGTTCCAGTGTTCATGAACAGCCTTCCTACTAATTTTTCTATGGTATAGCGTCTATCCGAAAACTTGATAAACTCTTAGTGATTCCTCTTCTATCGTTTTGGTGAACGAGGCCCCTTGAGATATTAGGAAAAGGGATGACGACTCCGGTGTGACTATCCAGTTTATCAAAGCATTCCCCGTAGCTGAATTTACCTTGACATTAGCACCAAGTATTAGCGTCCGGGGAGTCCTTCCCGCTCACTGTTCACCCGGTTTGCAATGGTTTCAGGTTGAATCGCAGATAAAATAACGTGCCCTGAGTCCATGATAATAACGGCCCGCGTGCGTCTACCATAAGTCGCGTCAATGAGATCATTTCTAGCTTTGGCTTCCGTGATAGTTCGTTTAATCGGGGCTGATTCTGGGCTAACAATGGTAATAATCCGAGCCGTAGCGACAATGTTTCCAAATCCAATGTTGACTAGTTTGATATCCATACCAAGTCGGTGATAGCTTCGTTAATAAATCGCTACAAGTGTTGGCCGTTACTATTTCTATTATCTCGCTTATTTTCCCTTTAGTCATAGTGTCTCCCGTTTTCAAATCGTGCAAACCGTTGATGTTACCACTCTCTATGGCCTTTGTGCCGAACTTCGGCACCATTGGGTACCTGCTCGCATAGAACAGGTTTACCAGTGCGATCGCCATACCCTCGCCATGGCCCTTCGCACCTTAGAGAGTCGAGGATGGCTGTCGATTTCCTGGCATCCCCAAGCGGCGCGGATTTGCCTGACCACTCCGCCCCCCCGTATACCCGATACCTTTACCTTTAGTCAACAATTACGGCATCAGTTGGGGGGATTTGCCCTGGTGGCAATTCAACCCCTAGCGGCATGGGAACGTGCCCTTGACTTGCAATTTGCCCATCGTCCCGGTGATCCCATTTGCTGGCATGTGTATGTGGAAATTATGGGTAAATACAGCAATGTGGTTTTAACCAATGACACGGGACAAATTGTGACCGCAGCCCACCAGGTCGGTAGTCAACAGTCCAGTGTGCGCTCGATCCAAACGGGACAGGCTTACACCCCACCCCCACCCCTGACGGATGCGGTACCCCGTCTGTCCGAATCCCAGGCCGATTGGCAGGAGCGGGTCAGCTTAGTGCCCAAGGCTCTCTGGAAAAATTTGCTGCAATCCTACCGGGGGTTAAGTCCGGCGTTGGCTAAGTCAATGGCGATCGCCGCCGGACTTGATCCAGAACAAACTACGGATCAAATGAGTGCGACCCAGTGGTCTCGGTTGTTTCAACGATGGCAGGAATGGTTGGAGGCGATCGCCACCGACACCTACACCCCCACCCAATTGCCCAAGGGATACAGCGTTATGCCTTGGGGCAAGGGAACCGTGGTCTCCAGTCTCCAAACCCTGGTTGATGAGTACTACACCGATGAGCTAAATCGCCAAGTTTTTACCCAATTGCGCCATCAATTGGGGCAGAAACTTAACAATTTGATCAAAAAGCTGCAACAAAAAGTAGATGGATTTCAACACCGACTACAGCAATCGGACCAAGCGGATCAGTATCGTCAACAGGCTGATTTACTGATGGCCTACTTACATGAATGGCAACCGGGCTTCACCCATATCACCTTGGCTGATTTTGAAACCGATGAACCAACCACCATTGCCCTTGATCCCACTAAGAACGCGGTCCAAAATGCCCAAGCGCTTTACAAACGTCACCAAAAACTGAAGCGATCGCGCCAAGCCATCACCCCTTTACTGAAGGCAGCCCTAGACGAACTCCATTATCTGCAACAGGTGGAAGGGGCGATCGCCCAACAGGACACTTACCAAACCCCCACCGATCTCACCCTGCTCCAAGAAATTAGACAAGAACTGATTCAGCAAGGATATTGGCCAGGAGAAACTCCCCGATCCACCAAGCAATCATCCATGCCCACCTTCCACCGATATGTTTCTCCCCACGGCTTTGAGATTTTAGTAGGACGCAACAATAACCAAAATGATTATCTCACCTTTCGCGTTGCCACCGATTACGACCTGTGGTTCCATACCCAGGAAATCCCAGGGAGTCATGTGCTGCTACGGCTACCGCCAGGGACAGTACCCGATGAAACCGATCTCCAGACCACCGCTAATGTCTGTGCATACTACAGCCGTGCCCGTCAAAGCGATCAAGTCCCTGTAATCTATACTCAACCGAAACAAGTGTTCAAACCCAAAGGGTCCAAACCTGGCATGGTGATTTATAAAGGAGAAACCGTCATCTGGGGCCAACCCCAACAAGGCAAAGCCTACACTGACACCACAACCATCCAAAATCCCACCAAACCCCTACAAAACGAAGGAAATTAAAGGATGTAGGGCTAAAAGTATCAGTGTATGACAATAATACCCACCCTCATTTTGCCCAAGCCTCTACTTTACCTGCCGTTCAACCATCCCCATTCGTGGGGACGGGAGCAGGAGCGGGGGCGGGAGTTGGAGCCGGGGGCGGAGCGGGGGCCGGAGCAGGAACAACGGGTTGAACCACTGGCGTAGGCGAGGGTGTCGGGACAACGGGGACAACGGGTTCGGGAATAGGGGCAGGAGTTGGGGAAGCGGACGGAGCGGGAGTGGCTGGCCCCCCTGGATCAGGAACAGGAGAGGGCAATGGGTCACGCCTGGGAGCCACAACTGGTTCCACAATATTCGGCGATGGAGTCGGAGACGGTGGCAAATCATTAACCCGATTGGCGGGGGTATTGCTAGGTGCAGCCTGCTCCGTCCTGCGTTCGGTATTATTCCTGGGAGTCGGGGTAGGCGAAGGTGCAGGAGCAGCAGGAGCAGCCTGACTCTCACGGGTATCACGATTTGAGGATGCGTTCTCCGCCCTAAGGCTACCCGGTTTTGTAGGTTGAGCTTCCACTGATAAGGTGCGATTGTTTAAATCTGGCAGAGCGGGAAACCCCTCAACTTCATAGGAGTCTACCACCTTAACCATGAAATCATGCCAGATCCGAGCGGCGGTGCTACTTTGGCCCCAAGTCGGCGTATTGTCATCATTTCCCAGCCAAACCCCTGTCACAAGTTGGGGAATATATCCCACAAACCACAAGTCGCGGTAGGACTCAGAGGTTCCGGTTTTACCTGCAACTGGGCGACCTAGGCGAGCGTTACGGCCCGTGCCCGATTCCACCACCGCCTGTAGCATCCACGTCATAATGGCTGCACTATCGGTATCTAGCGCCCGTTGGGGTTGCCATTTAGCTTCATATATAACCTGATCGTTGTTATTGCGATCCACAACGCGCGTAATGCCGTGGGCCTCTACAAAAGTCCCTTGATTCGCAAATGTGCCATAGGCATTGGTTAACTCTAGTAAGGTGACTTCAACTGAACCGAGGGCCAAGGAGTACACGGGCAGCAATTCTGCCTGAATTCCCATCTGGTTTGCCAGGTCGATCACCGGTTGAAAGCCTACGTCAATCAGGGTCTTGACGGCTACGACGTTGATGGAACGGATGAGCGCATCCCGGATGGTGACAGTACCGCTGTAGCCTTTGCCATAGTTCTTGGGTTCATAACCATCGACCACAAATTTGGCATCTTCATAGGATTGGGACGGTGACATCCCAGAGGCGATCGCCGCCGCATAAACAAATGGCTTAAAGGTTGAACCCGGTTGCCGAGGAGCTTGGGATACACGGTTAAACTGACTTTCGGCAAAGTCAGTTCCTCCAACCATCGTTTTGATCTCACCCGTACGGGGATCGAGGGTGGTAATGGCGGCCTGCTCAAAATTTTGCCATTGGCTATAATCCGCTAAAGCCGCTTCGATTGTCTCCTCGGCCATACGCTGCCAGCCGAGATTCAGGGTTGTTTCAACCGTTAGCGCCCCTTGCTCAAACGCTTGTTGAGAGATGTACTTGGGCAACTCCTTCATCACATAGGAGGTAAAGTAGGGGGAAAAACTGAGGAAATTCTTGGGCAAACTGGGGTTAACCTCTAGGGGCTGGGCCACAACCGTTTGGCGCACGTCCTCAGTAATATAACCCGCTTCTACCATGCGCTTTAGGGTTTCGTTCCGTCTCTCCTGCGCTGCTTCTAAATTTTCAATGGGAGAATAAAGGCTAGGGGCGGGGGGCAATCCGGCAATGGTGGCAATTTCTGAAAGGCTCAGTTCATCAACGGACTTGCTAAAGTAAATCCAAGCCGCATCAGCCACCCCGTAGGCTCCTGATCCCAGGTAAACCAAATTCAGATATCGTTCCAGTATTTTCTCTTTACTGATGTTCTCCTCAATTTTATGAGAGAGGAGGGCTTCACGAATTTTACGCTCGATGGTGGGAGATTGGTCCAGAAAGACGAGGCGGGCGAGCTGCTGGGTAATGGTACTCCCGCCCTGAACGACCCGACCACTATCAATATTGCTACGAATGGCCCGGGCGATCGCCTTATAGTCCACCCCATTATGTTCGTAAAAATTCTTATCTTCTGAAGCAATAAATGCCTCCACAAGCTGGGGGGGAATATCTTCAAACGCTAGCTTCTCCCGTGATCCCGGTCCCATGCGCTGAAGAACGTAGTCATCGGCGGAAACAATAGTGATAGAGCCGCCTCGGACAAAGGTCAGCACCAAATCGGTATCCGGCAAACTCTCCCTGGCCACTTCATAGCTCTGCCATGCGGTTAGTGCGGTACCACCTGCCAACGATCCTAAACCCAGTAATGTCCAAATCCACCATCGCTGATAAATAGCTTTGCGGGACCGCTGCTTAGATTTAGAGCGCTTCACCTTGGCTTCTTTCTCCTGATGTTTCTCAGAAGGTTTCTCAGAACTAACGTGTTTCATATTAAAAGAAAATTAAACAATCCCAGTGTCATTAACTATTCAGCAGGTGTTACCGCAATACGCTGATGATCCCGATCACCGATCCCCGTCCAAGTCTAAATAATGAAAAAATCTTAAATCTTTTCCCTCTGAGATTGCAAATTTTCCTAGATATTCGTTTTTACCCCTTGATCCAATGGGTAATGCTGGTCCCTGAACGCTGCATCACAATCCGTCGAGATCACCAATTTCCAGACAATGTTCCAGGCAAGTACCGAAATTACTTAAATCACAGTATGCCCTAGGGCAATACCTGTGACGAGCATTCCCAAAACCAAAAACGGTTGGGCACTCGCCTGATATTTAACATCATTTTCAACCGGATCACGTAGAAAATACATATCCTGGAAGGTAATCTGGGGAATCACCAGTAATAGGAGCAGGGTGGCATAAAAGTTTTGACCTGCTACAACCAAGTAAG
>JAYKIC010000042.1:0-3253 GCA_035284985.1 Leptolyngbyaceae cyanobacterium | reverse complement strand
GCACTGAGGCCAGAGATCTGGAAAGTCACAACATCATCAATTAGATCTTCCGATTTCAGATCAGCCAGCCAATCAACAATACGGGGACGATGTTGTTTTTCTGCTGTAAGTAAAAACGCATCAGCATTGCGCCAGAGTTGCTTCGTTAAGGACAGTCGCACAGGCTTATCTTCACGATAGGCAACTCCCCATTCCCACTGCTGGGGTGAAACTTTATCGGGAAAGGAATTACCCATAGTGATGGCAATTTGACTTGTTTCACCGTCCTCTATAAACAGCCGTAACCGTCGCCAGGGAAAGGTTAAATAGCTGATACGGCCGCTGGGTACTGTCTTTTTAGGTTTACCAGCATGACCGTTGGTAGTTTCCCAAGTGGGCAAGTCTGACTCGATAGCGGTTAGGTTATCTGCTTCAAGTTGTCTGAGGTTAAACATTACCGTTTGCTTTAGGGTACTGCCCCGAACCAGCACATTGGCGGCGTTGATTGTCGGTGTATTGACCGCTGAGCGGTTACCACTGGATTGACCCACGTAAAAGGCCCGTAGGCTAGTAATATCCACCCCCTGAAGTCGCACCAGCAGGCGGGCCGCCTGGGCCAGCGAGATACTGTAGCCGCTCCATTCGTGCTCATGGGAAAACACCTGGGAGGTGCTCATAGTATGGAGGGCATAGATCGGGACAGCTTTGTCTAGGGGCAAGATGGGGTCTTGCATAAAGGGATGGTCGGGGTGGAGCAGGTCAAAGCGATCACGCCATTGGTTAAGGTAGGCGATCGCCTTCTGCCCGTTGTCTTCAAAAATTTGTTCCCAATGGTTTTCATTGCGCGGCCCCTGGTAAGCCCGATGGAGTACCGCCAACAGTAAGCGATAGAGCGCCAGGGTGGTCGGCGGATTATCCGCCTGGATTTCTGTCAGGCTCTCCCAGGTTTGAAAGAGTTCGACGAGGGAAATTTCTTTGGCCTGAAAATCAGGTGTCACCACTGGAATCCAGGGTTGATCAAGTAAATTAAATAACATTTGTAAAAAGTCCCCTTTAGTTTTCTGCATCTTTCTCAATCAACACCCCCCGGAGCGGATCAAGGGTCAGTTGCCAATCCCCCACCTCTGCCACTCCCTGGGCGTTGACCTCCACATAGCGACAGTTTCGTAGAAGGGCTGATGTCCATTTGGGGGGGTTATTCTGGGCAGTCAGCGCTTGCACCAACTCTTTTTTAGAAAGACGGGTGCTGTAGCTCAGCAACTTGCGAATCATCTCCAGGTTGGGCTTAGCGGCCAGGTCTACCGAATCTTGAGTACCTGGAAACACCAACCCTGTCTCAATGCGTTGCAAAAAGATAGTGGCCACGGAAGGTTCACCTAGGCGAGTAGCGGCGGCGATCGCGCTTTCATCGTCCTCTTTTTTGAGGTAGGTAAATTGATCAGGCTTAACGTCTGAATGGGGTGGTGGAATTTTTACCTCATTAGCGCGGGTCTTTTTCGCTTCCTCTTCCTCGGTTTTGTACTTTTCCAGGGATATTTGCCAATCCTCTGCATGAATAGGCTCTAACCTCTCTGGAATCGACATCTCCAGGTCATAGACCGACTCGATCAGGGTATCCATTTCTTGGGGGAGCTGCACCTGGGGGTTTTGGCGCAGGGTAAGCCAACTGCGTAACAAAATGTGGCGATCGTAGATGTACTGACTAACACCAAATTCTGCCTTGCCTTGAGGTGTAAAAGTTGGTTCCATAATCCACAGTTTCGGAGTGTTTAGCCCCGAGGGGCGATTGTCCCGCAGATGGCGATGGAGCCGGCCAGAACGTTGCAACAGCAGATCAATCGGGGCTAAATCACTAATCATCAGGTCGAAGTCCACATCCAGACTTTGTTCGATCACCTGAGTCGCAACCAAGACAAACCGATGGGGGCGATGGTCATTACCCTTGCCAAATTGTTGCAAGCAATCAGCTTCAATCTTCTCTCGGTCTTTGAAGAGAAATCGTCCGTGAAACAGTCCCAGTTCCTCACGGTTAAAGTGATCCTGTAGTCGTTGATAAACCGCCTGGGCTCGATTCACCGTCGAGCAAATGACAGCAACACAGCCCCCAGCATCTGCCAATGCCTGTTGTAAATCCGCCATCCAATCCGCATCCTTGACCCAAGCAATTTCCAGGGCACGACATACATGGTCAGACGCGGAAAAGGATTGGGCGATCGCCTGCCCATTGACAAAGGTTGTCATCCTTGGGTAGGGGGCCTCCGGTAACGGTGGAATAGGTTGGTTGCACCCAGTCGCGTAGGCAGTCAGTAAACGTTGCCGGGTATTGGTGGGAAGCGTTGCCGACAGGGCAATCACCGGAGAACCTAGCACTGCGGCCCATTCCAAAAATCGCTCTAACAGGGTGCTGGTGTAGAGATCGTAGGCGTGGATCTCATCCAGAACAATAGTCCGCCCTGCCAGACCGAAGAGGCGGACAAACTGATGGCGCGATCGCACCACCCCCATTAATCCCTGATCCAGAGTGCCCACGCCGTAGGGACTTAATAAAGTGCGCTTACGGGCCGTGTGCCATTCACTAGCGAAAACCCCGTGCCCGTCTTTGTCATAGACCTGGTCAAGTCGGCAGACCGTTTCTTGATATTCCCCCTTCAGCGCCGCGGCCCCATGGCTGAGAGTGAGATTCACCACATCATTGGGGTAACGCTTTTGCAAAAAGTCTTGCACCCGCTGAAACATAGCATTACTGGTGGCCTGGGTAGGCAAGCCAATGTAAAATCCCCCTGCGGCTGACTGATGTTGCAAATGATCGGCCAGGTATAGCGCCGCTTCCGTTTTGCCCTCCCCCATCGAGGCTTCCACCATGACTAAGCAGGGTGGTGTCAGGGTCTCCGTGAGCTGAATGGCGGTATCCTGGAGGGGACGAGGAGTGGTGATGAAGGAGAACAGTTCGGTAAACGCTAAAGGCTTCCCGGTTTCCAGATGACTCCAGCCCTGGGCTTGGAGGGCTTGCTTGGCCTTCTCGGCTAACCCTGCCTGGTAGGTCTCAAACGGTTCATCATTAGCATAGGGAAAACCACATTTCTCATCTGGATTTGAAGCAATCCAGTCCGATACAGTGGTCAATCCTGCCAAAATCATGGCGGCAGCGTTATCGCACTGGCTAGGTAAGTCCTCAGCGGTGATGCCCACAAAATCCCTTAATTGTTCATAAATATCGTGGCGAAATTGAAGCCAAGTCCCCCGCCCCACATCGTCGCTGGATAGTTCTTGGAGA
>JAYKIC010000041.1:0-9197 GCA_035284985.1 Leptolyngbyaceae cyanobacterium | reverse complement strand
AAACACCCTGCTATTCTGATTCAATCGAGGCGTCCTAAAATTGGGGGGGAGGACCCGCGCAGCGGGTACTCCACCCCAATTTTCGGACAGGTCTAATGGCTAGGTGTCAATCTATCGCATCACAGTGATTCTACTTAAGTAAAACCACATGGATGTATTAAGATTGGGTGAATTTACAGCGGAGTAGGCGTTAATTCATCTTGAAGTCGGGCAATCTAGATACAGTAAAGGGATATTGGTATTTCCCCCTACCTGTTTAGTAGATCGGCCCCTAGAATTAATGATTAGAGCCTGATGGGGACAGTGATGTCCCGGCATGAAAAGAATTAGGATGCAAGTGAGACCATATCAGTGAGCTGGATGCAACTGTCTTGTGGTGGTTATCTTTTCAGTTGCACGATGTTCAGTGCATTTACTAAAGAAAGATAAAACTAGATTAGACCATGAATATTAGGCTAGATGGCCCATCTTTATAATGCACGACAATGTATGACGTTCTATGATAGATAATCATGGTGAGGCCGCAAAATCACGGAGTCGTTGTTTATTCTTTCGATTATTTGGATATAAAGCCTTTAACTTGAGACGTAGGGTTGGGTTGTTCGGTCTCCGGCCCCAGCTTAAAGCCTGAAGACGCTAAATGTAGATGTTTTGAGTGCGGAGTTAGCAAGATGAAATACGAGATTAAGCCGAAGCGCCTACCAACGGCCAAACCCAACGAAGGCTATACTCTAACGATATTTGTTGAGATTGTCGATACGGAGAGTGCTTGTATTCGGGAAGCTAAGATCCAGTATCCGGTAGAAAATTCCCAGCACGGCAGGGAAAAATATCGAGAGCTACGACGAATGCAACGGATTCTGAATGGCCAAGACCCATCATCGGCCATCGTTGCCTGTGGCTACCCAGCCAAAAAGGCGGTAGCGGGAGGCACCTCAGCATTGTCCCGAACCAATAAAGTCCCTGTTGCGGTTTAGGGGCAATCCTGGTGAGAGGTGCAGGGTGCGGGGCCAACGCGATCGCTTCTAAGTTGGCCACCCAGCCTATCCCCCATCTCTACTGCACACCCATTAACACCCCTGGCTCACCTTGCATGGGCAAAATGTTAAGCGTATCAAGCTGGGCACAAAATGCTAAATCTGCATGACCCTCTAGACGGAGAAGGCGATGGCCGTGGCTAGCATGGTGCAAGAGATCGAGTAAGTTATCTTGCCACTGGCGATAGAGAGAAACTGCGCCAACGGCCTCATCGTTTCCAACTAAGTCCGATAAGGTGAAGCCGTCATTGGCTTCGAGCTTAGCGGCTAGGGCATGGATGATCGCTCCAGCACAGACCGTATCTTCCAATGCATAACTACCTTCCCACCCGGACCCGACCATCCACACGGTTTCCGGTTGGTGTTGTAGCAAATAATCTACCACCGCTTGACGATTGACTAACGCAGCGGTGAGGACCGTTTTGGCGGCCTTAATTCTTTCTAGACAGCGAGTACCATTGGTGGTGCTGATGAAAAAATGGCGGTCCTTGACTTGATCGGGAGTGCATTCCAAGGGGGAATTGCCGAATTCAAACCCATCCAACTGTTTTCCTCCCCGCTCTCCAGCTCGAACGCGCTGATGGGCAGGGAATTGTTCACTGGTTTTTAATAGTTCGTCCACATCGCGGAAGGCTCGGACACTGGCGGCACCGTTTGCCAAGGCGGACGCAATAGTGGTCGTTGCCCGCAGCACGTCGATGGCGATCGCGCAATCAGGAACGATATCGGTGGGTGTGAGTTCAGGGGTATGAAAAACGAAAAGTTTCACGGATTAGCCTTAGGCAAACAACTCAAACCCTATTATTGTAGAGGGGATTGGGCCATAGATTATTCTGATTTTCGGTTTGATTAGTAATTTGTTTGTAATTTTTAATTAGGCGATCGGGTTGACGGTATGGATTATCGTGAGGCGGGGGTTGATGTTGAAGCGGGGCGGGCGTTTGTTGATCGAATTCGCCAATCGGTGGCGCGAACCCATCGCCCCGGTGTGGTGGGCGAGGTGGGCGGCTTTGGCGGCCTGTTCCGGGTACCGACGGGCTATCAAGACCCAATTTTGGTGTCGGGGACGGATGGGGTGGGCACCAAGCTCAAAATTGCCCACGGGGTGCAGCGCCATGACACGGTAGGCATTGACTTGGTGGCGATGTGTGTCAATGATGTGCTGACCTGTGGGGCGGAGCCGCTCTTTTTCCTCGATTACATTGCCACCAGTGCCCTCAATCCCGAACAGTTGGCGGCGGTGGTGGAGGGCATTAGCCAGGGCTGTCAGCAGGCAGGTTGTGCCCTGCTGGGAGGGGAAACGGCGGAAATGCCAGGATTTTACCAACCGGGAGAGTATGATCTGGCGGGGTTCTGCGTGGGCATTGTGGATCGGCCCAAGATGATTGATGGCTCTAAAATTGCGGTGGGGGATGTGGCGATCGCCCTTCCCAGCAGCGGGGTTCACAGCAATGGCTTTAGTCTGGTGCGAAAAATTTTGGCAGTGAACGATTTGGGCTGGGGCGATCGCTCCCCCTTTGCCCCCGACCAAACTGTGGGGGAAGTATTGCTGACCCCCACCCAAATTTATGTCAAACCAATTCTCTCGTTGCTGAATGCCGATCTCCCGATTCATGGCATGGCCCACATTACTGGCGGCGGCTTACCGGAAAATCTGCCCCGCTGTTTGCAACCGGACCAAGCCGTTACCGTTGATCCGACGTCTTGGTCCATTCCGCCTGTATTTGAGTGGCTGGAACAGTTGGGAACAGTGGAACGCTGGGAAATGTTCAATACGTTCAATATGGGAGTGGGCTTTGTGGCGATCGCTCCCCCTACCTACGCCGAGGCCATTATGGATCATCTGGCACAGCAGGGCATCGCCGCCTGGGTCATGGGGGAAGTGGTGCCGAAAACCGATGCGGCCTTGGTGCTGATTTAATATGGTGCGCCATATAGTGCGGCTAATATGGTGCGGCAATATGTGCGGCAACGGTTTATCCCTGAAAAAGTTGGGGACAACCTTAGCCTCGGATGACGATGATGGGGCGATCGCTCTCCGTGACCGCTGTTTCCGTGGTCGTCCGTTCCGCAATGGGAGGCTGACCCGATCTCTGGTCAAAAATCACCAGCCAGCCCGTATCTAACCCCAAGCCAGCAAGATAACGATCCAATTGGACCAATCCAGCCTGTAGGGGATCAGGTCGGTCATCGCGCCACACTTTCAACTCCATGCCCAACGTCACCGCGCCATAGCGCAGACATAGGTCCATGCGATCGCTCCCGATGGCATATTCCCGCTCCAAAGTACCGCCCCCATTCACCACCCGATGCAAAAATGCCATCAACACCAGATGGGGCGCAATCTCATGGTAGGGGGCACTTTTGAGCAACGGTTGCCCATGTTGCCGCCAAAATGCCAGAAACGCCTCCAGCAGTTGGGTCGGATTTAAGTGCCCCTCTGGAGTCAGCCAACTGGGGCTGATCATCGGTAAGCTATCCTGGGGACCACTGGCCAGCATTCGCGGCAACACCTCTCGGTAAATGGGATTGGCAATAGTTAAGCCACCCTGGGAACTGCGGACCACCAAACCCAAGTCAAGTAAAAATTGGCGATCGTCATGGGGAATATCCCCCAAGGGTTGTCCCGCCAACATGGGTTCTAGAACGACCCGAACCCGCTTTTCCCGCAAAATACTCATCAAGCTATCCAAGTGAGTATCTTGCCGTTGAATCAAAATTTCTTTAGCTTGTGCGATGTGGTGATCGGTGATCAGTTGTTGCCTGTCAGGAACCAACACATCCACCGTCTGACGGGCTAGAGCATTGACCAGCCAGGGCTGCCCCTGAGTTAAACTAAACGCGAGCTGAAGGGCTTCCGGTAAAAACACCTGCCCAGTAGCAGCGGTGTGTTGTTGGTACAATTCCGTTACTTCATCAGCGGTAAAATTCCGCAGGGTTAAGGATTCCACCTTAATATTGAACGGACTGGCGGTATTGAGCTTCGTACTTCCACCACTGGCGACTTTATAATCCCGTACATCTCTCACCCCGATTAAGGCCAGGGAATGGGGAAACCCAGAGGGTCGTTTAGGATAACCATTGCGAAGTTGGCGCAATACCGAAATCAAAGTTTCGTCCTGAAGGGAATCAATTTCATCGATAAACACCACTAGGGGACGGGGTGATTGTTGTGCCCAGATGCCCAAAGCGGTGCCAATGCGCTGCCCCGGTTCCGATGCAGGCCATGCTGGGGGATGGAGTTCAGGGGGGAGCCAAAAGGTTGCGTTGTCTTGCCATGCCCTCAAAATTGCGTTTTCAGCGGTCTCCGGATCATGGGGAAAAGCCGCTCCAACTTCGGCGGATACCATCACGGCAGTGTATTCGCCGCTCTCCGTAAGCTGCTGGGCCAGGGTCAGCATGGCCGTGGTTTTGCCGACTTGGCGGGGGGCATGGATCACAAAGTAGCCCCGTTGGTTAATGAGTTGCTTGAGTCCTGGTAGCCGAGCTAGGGGCGATAACATGTAATGAATATCAGATTGGCAGGGACCAGCGGTGTTGAACCATTTGGGCATGGTGAGTGGGTGAGTGGGTGGGTGAGTGAGTGGGTGGGGGATGCTTACACGGTATCGTAGATTTTACTCAAATTTAGTGGTGGGATGGGGAGCGATGGCGCAACGCCACTCCGAAAGGAGTATCGCCCCAGCAATATCTTGGCTACGTTTGGGCTACTTTTGGGCTACTCTTTGCAGCTTTCTGGTTAATACCCCAATTGAGGTCAGTGCTACCCATTCGGGAATTCCCGTATTAATCTAGAAAAGTCATCGGTAAACATCAGCGCTGGTTGAGGGCATGGGAACAAAGCGGCAACGGCAATTAGGACGGATCAGACGGACACGACGACAGCAGCAGACAACCTCTGCCCAGTGGTTCAAAATAGTCAAATTAGTGTGCCTTAGCACCCTATGGTTTACTTTTTCCGCCCTTACAGGGGTAGCCATTGGGGTGATTTTGGGCCTGATGGCCGCCAAACCCAATGCCGAACTGGCGGAGTCAGACCCAGTTGCCGCCGACTCTACCTCTGACCCATCCTTGACCGAGAGCAATCCAGACCTGGAACCCTTGCTAGAGGCTACGCCCCCCTCTGCTACCCTCCCGGCCTTTGTAGCCACGGCCCTCCCCCAGGCTGGCGATCGCCCCCGGATGTATCCCCAACCGGAACCGGAAGAAGAATGGACCTGTGAAGTGGTGGTGATTGGGGGTTCCCTGGGGGGTGTGGCCGCTGCCACCCACGCCATGTTAGGGGGTGCCCAAACCTGTCTGATTGAGGTGACACCGTGGTTTGGCGGACAAATTAGCGCCCAAGGGGTATCCGCCATTGATGAGTCGTGGTTGGTGATTAATACCAATCATATTTCCCCCAGTTGGGGCTATCTGCTCCAGCATATTCGGGATGTGAAATATACCTTGCCTCAATGGGCTGGCGGGTCTACCCATTTGGTAGACGACATCAATAGTTGTTGGGTGGGGCAGTTGTGCTTTCCGCCCCAAGTGGGTGCCCAGGTGGCGTTGGAACGGTTAGAAGAAGCGGCGATCGCCTCCCCCAATAGTCGCTGGGCCGCTAAAACCGCATTCAAAGGCGCGGATTTTGACTCATCCGGCCAAGAAATTACAGCTATCTACGCGGTTCGCCGTGTACCCAAACGGGACGATTACGTCCCCCAAGGCAACCTCTGGCAAGAAATTCCCGCCTGGTACTCCTGGTCCAACAACGACGACTTTGAAAAAATTCCCCTGCGCCTAGTGCCGCCCCCCGGAGAGTCGATGGTGGTGATTGACGCAACAGACACCGGAGAACTAGTGGCTTGGGCTAAAATTCCCCATCGCCAAGGGTCCGAATCTCGCCAAACTACGGGAGAACCCAACGCGCCCACCAGGGGTAATCCCCAATGCACTCAAGCATTTACCTTTCCCTTTGCCTTAGCGATTCACGATGACAAGCAAGCCAGTTTGAATACCTTAAAAGAAGTTGATTCCGAATACAACGTGCGGGAACATTTCCGGGAATATGATCTCAGACATTTTCCCATGTTTCCTGGGCGCAGCTTTTTCAACTATCGCCGCATGATTAGCGTAATCAAAAATAGTGCCACCCACGGCACCCCCATTCCCGGCGATGTCACCTTGGTCAACTGGAATCCCGGCAATGACTGGAATTGGATGAACCCACCCTTGATTCTGACCGATGAACGATTGCAGGAGTCGCGGCAATATACCAACTGGATGGGTGGCCTTTCAATTACAACCCTGCGCCATGCTGAAAGTCATGCTCTTTTATTTGCCCGTTGGTTAATTGAAACCCAAGCCCAACCCGGATTACCCTTGAGTTTATGGACAGGGGCCGATGCGCCAATGGGCACAGAGTCGGGGTTGAGTATGATGCCTTATATTCGGGAAGGACGGCGGATTTTGGGGCGATCGGCCTACGGTCAGGACGACTTTATGTTGAGCGAGTTTGATATTCGTTGGGGCTTTTCGGGCTATCGGGACATGACGGCCACATCGGTGGCGGTGGCTCACTACGATGTGGACATCCACGGTTGCCGTTATCGCAACTGGGAGGAACCCTGGGAGGCGGCGAGTGCCCCAACCCATGAAAGTAATGTGCGCCCGATCCATATTCCGATTGAAAGCTTGGTGCCCCAAGGGGTCGATAATGTGTTGATGGGTGGCAAGGCGTTGGCGGTGACGCACATTGTCAATGCGGTGACACGGGTTCACAGCGGTGAATGGGCGATTGGGGGGGCAGCAGGGGCGATCGCCGCCTGGTTGACCACACAAGCCCCTGCCGATGTGGAGGCATTTGAAATCGTGGAGCAGGGATATATGCCAGATTTGAAGCGCTATCTGCAAGAACAGGGATTACAAACCGATTGGTAGTTTAGCATTAACGTTCAGCATTAATTTCCAGCATTAACTAAAGAGGGAAAACCCGATGGTAAATCCGATTGTAGTCAGCGCAATTAAGTAGCTGATCTGCATAATTTTTACCTTCGCTGATGTTTGTTTAGGAACTTCAATCCACTGAACATCAGTATATTTTCCTTGGGTAATGTTATGCGTCACCTCGATCCATTGAACATCACCTCTCTTCCCCTGAGTAACATTTTGATTTACTACAATCCACCCATTATCATCCCATTCTCCTTGCTCTGTATTGCTGGTCCCTCTATGGTTAGCCATCTCGATCCATTGAATGTCATCCGCTTTACTTTTAGCAGTAGAGCGATAGTCTGAAACTATTTTTCTGGCATTTGCCATAGTTTGATCAATTTTATCTGATGTTTTAGCCCCTAAGAAAGTTTCCATATCTAACTCTCCGAAAAGGCTGTCATGGTTGAAAGTATCCAGTAAAGAATGTCCCATTTTCTTCTTTCTCCTTGTGCGATCAAAGTGTTTCATCAAGATTCAAAAATTTTAGAAAAGTGGATGAGGCAACTATTAACGACTCATGGTGCCTCATCCTTTACTCACTCTCTTTTATAGTGAAACACCCTAACCCAATTGCTGAATACTCCGGGCTAAATTAATCGAGATAAAACTCCCGTAATAATGCGTTTAAAATGCCCGACTTCCTTATTCCGTTTACCCAAAACCTTAAAGGACTGATTGAATGTTCTCTTCCCTTGATTCAACTCTAGTCTAGTATCTCTAGATACCAAATCTAAGCGTGCTTCTAACCAACCTTGCCCGTAACAAATGTTAAGGAGTATTAAGAAAGACACTTTCCCCGTCTCTTTTAGTTCTTGAAAGAGGATGAATTAATGCTTTTATTGTGTATAAGGTAATTTTGCCCAATTCATATCCGGTAATTTTCGGAGGTGAAGGCTTTAGGATGGCACATCATTGTTGACCATAGCCGCCACCTCCGGGGGTATGGATGGCGATCGCCTCCCCTGTTTTCAACTCCACCGTCGCTGTTGCGGCCAACTCTTCCACCACGCCATCCAACCGCTCCACCTGATTGATCCCCGGTTGCCCCGATTCCCCACCGTCTAACCCAGTGGGAGGAATGGTGCGGCTACTGGCGAGAATGGAAACGGTCATGGGTTCCCGGAATTGCAAGCGACGAATCACCCCATTGCCACCGGGATAACGTCCACTGCCCCCACTGTGGGGCCGGATACAAAAGTCTTGAACTAGCACTGGGAAACGACTTTCTAGCACTTCTGGGTCGGTGAGGCGGGAGTTGGTCATGTGGGTTTGGACTGCATCCGTTCCAGCAAAGTCGGGACCAGCACCGGAGCCACCGCAAATGGTTTCGTAATATTGATGGCGGTCATTGCCGAAGGTGAGGTTGTTCATGGTGCCTTGGGAGGCGGCCATCACTCCAGTAGCGAGGTAGAGGGCGTTGGCGATCGCTTGCGACGTTTCCACATTCCCCGCAACAACGGCGGCAGGATAGACAGGATTGAGCAGGCAACCATCAGGGACGATGATCGCCAGCGGTTTGAGGCATCCGGCATTGAGGGGGATGTCGTCATCGACGAGGGTGCGGAAAACGTAAAGTACCACGGCTTTACACACCGCCAGGGGCGCATTGAAATTATTGGGTTGTTGGGGGGAAGTGCCTGTAAAGTCAATGGTTGCAGAGCGGCTGATGGGGTCACATTTTACGGATACCTGAATTTGAGCGCCGTTATCCATCGGATAGGTGCAGTGTCCGTTTTTGAGTTGGGCGATCGCCCGCCGAATCGATTCCTCCGCATTGTCCTGAACGTGTTGCATATAGGCTTGCACGGTTTCTAATCCGTACTGCTCCACCATTGCCAATAATTCCACCACCCCTTTGGCATTAGCGGCAATTTGCGCTTTGAGATCGGCAATATTTTGATCAGGATTTCGGGCTGGATGGGGGCCGCTGGTTAACAAATCCCGTAAGACTGCGTCCTGAAATACTCCCCGATGGACCAAACGGAAGGGGTTGATCAGCACACCCTCCTGTTCGACGGAGGTGCTGTTGGCGGGCATGGAACCGGGGGTGATGCCACCGATGTCGGCGTGGTGGCCTCGGGAGGCGACGAAGAAGAGTGGAGTCGGTGTCGGACTGGGGCGATCGCTGGGAGTTCCTGGCGCAATATTTGTCGAAATATCTGCTGGAATCTCTGGCGTAATATCTGG
>JAYKIC010000040.1:0-13489 GCA_035284985.1 Leptolyngbyaceae cyanobacterium | reverse complement strand
GCTCCAGGGATTTTTCCAGCTTTTGCAACGAGACGGTTTTGCTGTCCGATACCACTGCGATTTTGCGATCGCCCTCAGTTTGGATCGCTTCTGTTTGAATCGCTTCCGGTAAGCGGATCACTTTACGAAAGTCGCCATTGTGTTCGAGGGATTGGGCGATCGCCTCCCCATGCGTCGCAGGAGCGTTCAAGGACTTCAAAAACTGATAGCGATTAATTCCAACAATCAGGGCATCACGGCTCATGGGTTCGATTAGGGGAAAGGACTCAACTTAAGTTCTACACTACAATTTGATTGATGAACTGACGAAGGACTGTAACCCAATGCCACAACTCACTGCCATCACCCTCGACAATGGTGCTGTCATCTATGTGGAACGCGCCGATGATATCATCGTCCCCGATTCGGCCCCCCTGGCTTTAGATGAAGACGATCGGGAGGAAAAAGGTGGCACCACTGACCTGCTGATGAATCGTTTTCAGGCGATGAAAGACACCATTCAAACCTACACCCAATACACCCTAGATGCCTTTCAAGGTGTGACCACCGCTAATGTAGATAAAGTCACCCTCGAATTTGGGATCAAGGTGGCGGGGGAAATGGGGGTACCCTATGTGACCAAAGGAACGGCTGAGTCTAACTTGAAAATTACGGTGGAATGTTCGTTTCCTAAATCTGACAACCAGAAGTGAGTTGACCCAGCATCCTAAGGAGAAGAAAAATGGTAGTCCGACCTGAGCCGTTGAATAGGTTACTGGGACAATGTTCCAGATTGCGATCGCTCCGCACTGTTCTCATCCTACCGTTCGTTGTCCAGATTGTTGTCGCCGTGGGGCTAACGGGACTGGTAGCCTTCCAGAAAGGAAAAGCCACTGTCAAAATTTTGGCCCACCAGTATGGTGATGAGATTTGCACGCGCATTCACCGGGAACTGCAAGCGTCTTTGGACTTACCCTACCAAATCAACGCCGCCACGGCTGATGCCATTCAACTGGGATTGCTGGATTTCGATAACCCCGATCAACTGGAGCGGTATTTTTGGCAACAACTACACCGTTACCCATCCGTTAGCTATATTTTCGCCGGAAATGAAGCCGGGGGCATCTTGGGCGTAGGGCGAACGGCGGATAACGGTGCGGAATCTGCCACGTCCCATTATTGGAGCTATGAAAGCACCAGCCTGGGGGGCGATCGCTTCCAACGGGGGCTTTACTACTCCTATGATGCGGATGCCACAGGGACGCGATCGCCCCAGCCCGACTCCATCGATGTCGGCTATGATGCCACCCGTCGCCCCTGGTACACTGTTGCCAAAACCATGCAGGCTCCGACGTGGAGCGACGTTTACTTATACTTTGTCGAAAACGCCCTCGGTATTTCCGCCAGCCATCCCATTTACGATACAGACGGTTTATTTCAAGGAGTTTTGGCCACTGACCTGCGATTGGATCAACTGAACACCTTTTTGAATAGCCTGGAAATCGGCAATTCTGGAGATGCTTTCATAGTAGAGCGTAATGGGTTATTGGTGGCATCCTCAACTATAGAATCCCCATTTCGGCTGATCAATAAGGGAACAACCCAAGGTCGCCTCAGTGCCCTTGAGAGCAGCCAACCCCTGATTGCCCTTAGCACCCAAGCCTTGATCGATCAATTTGATTCCTTGGCTAACGTGCCCCTTCCCCATGAAGATGACCCCAATAACTCCTTATTTGACTCTGAGGTAATGGTGGCAGGCCAGCGTTATTTTATGCACGCTTTGCCCTTTAACCACGGTCAGCGATTGGATTGGCTGATTGTGGTGTTAATTCCAGAAGCGGATTTTACCGCTGAGGTTCGGGCCACGGCTCGCCGAATTATAGCCACAGGGACCGGAGCATTGGCGATCGCCCTCCTCTTTGGTATCTGGTTTCTGCGCTGGGTCACACATCCGCTGCAACGCATGAGCCGAGCCAGTCAGGCGATCGCATCGGGGGACTTTTCCCAGCGGCTCCACCTCAATCGCCATGACGAAATCGGTATCCTAGCCCAATCCTTCAATCAAATGGCGGATCAGTTAGAAGATTCCTTCACCTCCCTCCAAGATCAAGTGCGGGAACGAACCCTTCACCTAGAGGAAGCCATCCAAGAAGCAAAAGCCGCCAACAAAGCCAAAAGTCGGTTTTTAGCCAACATGAGTCATGAATTGCGGACCCCCTTAAATGGCATTCTCGGTTACGCCCAAGTGTTGCAACGGGATCGCAACCTCCCCACCCATCATCAGCATGGATTGCGGATTATTCATCAATGCGGGGTACATTTACTGACCCTGATTAACGACGTGTTGGACCTTTCCAAAATCGAAGCGCAAAAGATGGAGGTCAATCCTCAACCCTTGGTGCTGCGGGACTTTCTGGATGCGATCGCCGACCTCTTTCGCCTCCGCGCCGACCACAAAGGCATCACCTTCCACTACCATCCTGCCCCCGCCCTCCCCACCGTCATCAGCGCCGATGGCCAAAAACTACGCCAAATCCTGATCAATCTCCTCAACAACGCCATCAAATTCACCCACCACGGCCACGTCAGCTTCACCATCACCCCTGTCGAAAGAAGGAAGAATGAGGAACGAGGAACGAGGAAGGAAGAAGTCCCTCACCTCCTAAGCCTCCACTTTCAAGTCACGGACACCGGACCCGGCATTCCCCCTGAGCAACAGGAAGCCATCTTTCAACCCTTTTTCCAAATTAACCAGTCTTCTACCAGCAATGGCACCGGGCTTGGCTTAGCTATCAGCCACCAACTGGTTAACCTCATGGGCAGTACGTTACACCTTGACAGCACCGTCGGCCAAGGCAGTCAATTCTGGTTTGACCTAACGGTACCCACAACAGTAGATAGCCCTCCCTTATCCACGGTCCCAGGCAGTTTTCCCACAGATGGCATCATCGGGGTTGAAGGACCACCCCGATGCGTGTTAGTGATTGACGACATCACGGAAAATCGTGCTTTTGTTGTGGATTTGTTATCTGCCATCGGGTTTATGGTGGCGGAGGCGGATAACGGCGAAACAGGGTTGGCCCAGGTCCAAGCTTTACAACCCGACGTCATTTTGGTGGATTTAGTCATGCCCGTAATGGATGGCTTTACCGTTGTGCGAACCCTCCGCCATGATCCAGCCTGGGCCAACTTTCGAGACATTCCCATCATTGCCACCTCCGCTAGCGCCCTCCAAGAGAGAGAATCCCAACAACACTCCATCGGGTACAATCACTTTTTGCTGAAGCCGATTGATACGGATCATCTGTTGCGTCTATTACAAACTTTGCTCCAATTATCATGGCAATATGCGGGTGAGACCTCCCTCGATACTGGCCATCCTGAATCCAGCCTATCCACTGCGGCCGCCCCCACTCAGCCCGTTCAGTCCATAACGCCACCCCCTCCGCCCATTCTAGAAAAATTGTGGCAATGTGCTCAGATTGGGGACATCAGCGGTATCTTAAATGTGTTACAGCAGGTGGAGGAACCGGAACTAGAGCCATTCATCACAGAATTACGCCAACTGACTAGCCAGTTTCAAATTAAAAAAATTAAAGCATTCCTTAGTCCATTTCTGACGCATGATTAATGTTCCCGGCAATTTACGGGATGATCAACAACGATGATTTCAGAAGAAAAACAGTCTACACAAGACAATTCAGGAAGAAACTATTCAGAAAAAGAGAATAGCGATCGCCCTTCCCACCCTGCCAGGGTTTTACCATCAGACCCGATCGTTTTGTTAGTCGATGATAACCCCATTAACCTTCGCATGTTATTTGATGCCTTGGGGGATGCGGGATTTAGACTCTTAGCCGCAGAATCGGGTGAAGTGGCCCTAGAGCAAGTAACCCTGTGCCTCCCTGATATTATTTTGTTGGATGTGATGATGCCAGGGTTAGATGGCTTTGAAACCTGTCGTCGGCTTAAAGCTGACCCAATGACGGCTGATATCCCCATCATTTTTATGACAGCGCTTGCGGATACCGTCAACAAAATCCAAGGATTGAGTATGGGGGCTGTGGACTACATCACCAAACCGATTCAGCCAGATGAAATATTAGCCCGCATTAGAACCCATCTAACTATCGCAGAACTACGCCAGCAACTTCAAGCTCAAAATGAACAACTACGGCAGGAAATTCAGGACCGTAAACAAATTGAACAATCCCTGAGACTCTTGCTACGCAGTGTTTCCCATGACTTACGCAACCCAGTCAGTGGCATGATTATGGTGCTCAACAATCTTTTAGATCAAGCTAGCCACTCCACCACCGTCACGGCTAACGTTCCCCCCTCCCCTAGCGATTCCATTCTCGTTCCCCGGCGAATTTTGGCACAAATGGCGAGTAGTAGCGATCGCCAACTTCACCTGATCAACTCCCTCCTCGAAACCCATACCCTACCCCAAAATCTCAAATCCAAAATCCAAAATCTAGATCATCCCACCCTGCAACTGGAACTCCACCGGAAATCCGTGGCGATCGCCCCCCTGATTGACAACATCATTCAAGAACTTCAACCCTTGTTAGAGGACCACCTCGCCACCATCACCTACCAGCTCGCAGATACCTTACCGCCAGCCAATGTCGATCCGGCCCAGCTATGGCGGGTGCTGGAGAACCTGATTACGAATGCCATCAAACATAATCCCTCTGGGGTTGAGGTGGGGCTGACCGTATTCCCTGAACCTGCGGAACCGCCTTCATCGCCCCCGAAACTACGGTTTACCGTGCAGGATAACGGCACTGGCATTGCCCCAGGGGAACAGGAAACCCTGTTCGCCCCTTACCAGCGGGGAACGGAAGTCGGCCAGACTCCGGGGCTGGGCTTAGGATTGTATTTGTGCCAGCAAATTGTTACCGCCCACGGGGGTGAAATTGGGGTCAGCAGTCAACTCCAACAGGGCGCGACGTTTTGGTTTACCATCCCCAGCGCCGATGGTTGATGGCTGTGGACTGACCGGGCTAATCAAACTCCGGTGCCCAGATGCTAGATACCTCCATTTCCCAACCGGGAAGTAATTCAGGCACGGAGAAGCGATCGCCATTCTTCAAAACGATCAGTTTGCCCTGGTTGCGATACACTTCAATGGTTTCAGTTCGATAGTCCACCAACGCCCCCACCGTTGTGCCCAAATCAAGAAACTGACGAATCTTCCCCCGTAATGAGTCCAAGTCATCAGTTTTGGAACGCACCTCAAACATGAGATCCGGCACCAAGTTGGCAAAATCCTCCGTGGTTCGTCGCATCCGGTCCGCTCGCACAAAAGAAGCATCCGGGGCACGGGTATCAGCCGTAGCATTGGGCAGGATATATCCAGCGCTAGATGCCACCACTCGCCCCAGCCTGCGGGGGCGCACCCAGGCCCAAAGTTGGGCAATAATAGCAGCAGCAATTTCATCGGACTCAAACCCCGACGGACTCATAACGATAATCGCTCCATCAATTAGTTCTAGACGGTGATTAGGATGCTGATGCTGAAACTGTTTGAGGTCTTTAACGGTGAGTGTCATGGTGTCCTCCGAAACGTTGGGCCAATCCGTTAATGGTGATTATAGCGATGTACCGCAGGGTTGGGAAAGGGACGGGACCGCCTCCCTGCCGACGGAAATATAAAAGGGCTGTAAGGCTTTGGTAAAGGTCTGCCAAATTTCGGTACTAAGGGGCAGTTCGATTGTGGTTGATGGGGAACGTTGAAAGTATAAGTGCAGTTACGCCATTCCCCCGATTGGAGGTTGAGCCATGCAAGTCCGTTGGAAGCAATTAATCATTCAGTTTTCCGTCTGGTTGATGGCAGAGGTCGTCTTCACGTCCATCGGGATCGATGACTTGGCGGACTATAGTGAGTATCAGTTGGCTTCAAAAACGGTGGCGATCGCTCCGATCGTTTTCATCATCTAACCCAACTCGGCTACCAACCCTGCCGATTCACCCCCCTGACCAACACGGACACCTGACTCAGAAACATTGGGGCGATCGCCCCTCTTACAGCGTAGTTGGATCAATCCCCAATTCTCGCAGCTTGGCAAAGGCTCGCTCCCGTTCCGATTGGGCCTGAGTCAGTGCCGATTGGGTCTGAGTCAGTGCCGATTGGGTCTGCTCTAGGGTGGCCGCTAATTCTTCAAAATCCTTGAAGGGCTGTCCGTCAGGATAAAATACAGCCAAGCCATCATCAAATAGCTCAAAGCGGATCTGGAGCAGCGGTGAAGTCCAGGGCATATTCAGTGCGGTAATCAATGAACAGTTTTGGGCTTGGGAGTCCCGCACCAGTCCCCAAAAATTGTAGGATTTGGGATCGTAAAAATACATTTCCATCACCCCATATTGCTGATAGAACGTCTGCTTATCCGCCATTTCAGCCACAGTGTTGCTAGGGGAGATGATTTCAAAGACCACTTGAGGTGGAATGTTCGCTTCTTTCCATTGTTGATAACTGCCGCGATCGCCATCAGGCCGTCCCAACACCACCATGACATCAGGAGCTTGGGCGGGGACTGATCCCTGATCCACTGGCACGGGATACCATAGCAAATCTCCGGCGACAAAAGCGGTTTGGTCATTTAACAAGCACTTGAGATTGCCAACCAACCGTACAATCCAGCGATACTGCATCGTATTATCCGCCATTGGCTTGCCATCCGAGTCGGGATAGAGAATTTGGGAATCGGGAAATGCTTGAACCATCGCTGCCCACGATAGAGAGAGTGAGATTAATTTGATTATATCGGAAAGATTGTGTCAGTGTTTATCAGGCCGCTTATCCTCAGCCGCTCTCTAAACTGGGCTAACAGTTGTACGAATTAGGTGTTTCAAAATTTGGATGACCGTGTGGAATTGATTGTTTCGACGAGTTGAGAGGGTCATTTTGTCCGATAGGTCATATTCTCGACGCTGATGATTCAGTTTTACAAAGAGATAATCTTCTCCTGTTGTGATCAGTCCGTACAAAGTATTGTTACTGTCTGAATTCTTACTGTCTGAATTGGCCATCATATAGGTTAGGGTTTGCGGCAGGGCTTGCATCACGCTAAAACCGTAACGCTTGGTTTCCAGAACAATGAACCAAAGCTGCTCTTCCAAGACCAAAATATCGATTAGTCCCTCAAGGATTTGGTCCCGGTCTTCGATTTCGATTTTGACGTACTTTTCGCCTTTGATCAGGTAGGGCGGGTCGTACAGATGCAGCATTTCCAGAATAGGGCCGATCATCATTAGATTAACGGTGCTTTCAGTAATTGCGCCTGCGGCCTGATAGTGCTGGTAGCGAGTTCGGAGGCGATCGCACACTTCCATTTCTGCCACCGTTAATTCCGGGAATGGGCCAATCCATTCTGGAAAGAAGTTGGCATCAAGGGTGGGGCGGACCTGAAGGATACGGTGAGCGTCGTTTAGGTTGGTGATGGCTTTGGTGACACCGAGGGTTTGGGGCATGGTGGTAAGGTTGTGACCGATGTGTGAGAGTGCTTTTCATTTTAGATGACTAGCTCCTGCGTGAGGAGAGCGATCGCCCCCCTGCTAATATCAGCTACGGTGTACACACATCGTAGATTGAAGTCCAAAACTCGGCTTTACCCCCCTTTATCCCCCTACGTCCTCCGGACACGCTTCGCGAAAGCAAAGGGGGGAAACTCTGGTCCTCCCCCTTTGCAAGGGGGGAAACTCTGGTCCTCCCCCTTTGCAAGGGGGAGGTAGAGGGGGTGGTTCGACTTGTGTGTACACCGTAGCCTAATAGCAGATATTAATCCCTGGTGCCCTCATGAGACACCCAAATCATGCAGTGCCTACCCTACAACCTTGAACCATAGCAGCCCACAGGGAAGACTCGTCAAAAACCAATTATACAGTTGGTTTTTGACGAGTCTATTGTTTTATTTCAATTTATTTCAATTACTTCAAAATAAAGGTAATCCTGAATAGGTGGATTGGTGTTCTAACTACTTGCGATTACTAGCTAGAATGAAGAGCCTTTTGGCCAACTAAGGAGTTTATTTATTATGGCTGAAGTCACCTTGTTTCCAACGTTTCTTGGGGCAGTCAACGACTCAGGTATTTTCCGTATTGACTTGTCTACCTCAGGACTTGCGTCTATTCAGTCCATCACCATTGAAGACGACAACATTATCTCTGGCGGGACAGGTGGAGCATCCGGCTTCGACCTAGACACCATTAAACTTTCATCAACGTTGTCGAGTAGTCCATCTGAAATTGCGGCACTAGACGGTTTCAACATTTTTAACTTTTCGGATGGGGCTGTTGTGTTTCAGCCCGGTTTTTTGCAACCCTGGCAATTTGGTGATGCCCCCATATGGAATCGCGATCAGTTGTTGGGAACGATTGGATTAGGGGTTGATTTTACGTTAGCGACTCTTGGTGTTGTTGACGGGACGAATGCCGCAGATTCCGGTTCTGTCAGTATTGGGGAATCTGGCAAGATTACCTTTAGCCTCACGGCCCCAGTGCTGACAGACTCACTCTACCTATACGTAGCTGATACGGGCGGCGGTAATGATGGCTTCCAGGTGACGGTATCAGATGCGGCGACCCAACCGATCCGTCAAGGGTTGACGTTGTTTGGCACTGACTTTAGTGATGTGATTAACCTCGTCATTGGGTTTAATGGCTTCATTGGTGGCGGCAATGATCGGATCAATGGGGGCGGTGGTAATGATGAAATTTTCACCGGAGGTGGCCGTGATATTTGCAGCGGAGACGATGGCAATGATGTGCTAGATGGCGGTCAAGACAACGATCGCTTGTTTGGGGGAGCAGGCAATGATCAACTCCTCGGTCAACAAGGGAATGACCGCCTAGTGGGGGGTCTGGGCTTTGATACGCTGGACGGCGACAAGGGCAATAACAAGCTAACAGGCGGCAAGGATCAAGATATTTTTGTGCTAAATCGTGGGGCTGGGAAGGCGATCGCCCTAGACTTTCGCATTCGTCAGGATGTTTTGGGCATTGCTGGACGGATTCGTCTGAGTCGCATCGACATTATCGATCGAGGCCGAAATGTGTTGCTTCGCCAAGGGGGAGATCAACTGGCCGTGCTGCGAGGGGTCAATGCCGATGCAATCTCCGACTTTACGGTAGTAGAGGTGTAGTAGAGGTGTAGTGAGTTTAAAGCGATCGCTCCTTGACGCAGTTCCCCGTTCCTAGAGTGGGTTGGGTTAAGGTGACGAACCCCAAGAAAAATCTCTAACCAATTTGTTGTAGTTTTGTAGTAGTAATGTTGGTGTTGGGTTACGCTGACCCTAATCCAACCGCCTGAATTAGGGCGATTGCAAAACACGGGGAAAGCTAGATCATGGGACTACTGTGGGGTGGAATTGCTGGACTATGTTTGGTGGCCTATTTGCTCGGATCATTGCCCACCGGGTATTGGGTAGCCAAGCAACTCAAGGGCATTGATATCCGGGAACATGGATCAGGCTCCACTGGAGCCACCAATGTATTACGCACCATTGGTAAAGGTCCAGGTTTATTGGTTTTTGTGGTTGATATCGGCAAAGGGGTCGCTCCCGTATTGTTGACGCGGTGGGCCACTGGTCTGCTGGCGGCTGATGTGGCCCCATCCCTCGACTGGCTCCCCTGGGTGGTCGTGCTGGCAGGAGCCTTGGCGATTTTGGGCCATAGCCGTTCCATTTGGCTCAACTTTACCGGGGGCAAATCAGTGGCAACGGGCTTAGGGGTGATGTTTGCGCTCCACTGGCCCACTGGCCTGATCGCCTTTGGCGTGTTTGGCCTTCTGCTAGCGGTGTTTCGGATTGTGTCCCTAGGGTCAATTGGGGGGGCGATCGCCGCTCCCACAGCCATGTTTTTATTGGGACAACCATTAGCCTACGGGGTTTTTGCGATCGCCGCCGGGGGGTATGTAATTAACCGCCACCGCAGCAATATCCAACGGTTGCTAGCGGGCACCGAACCCCGCATTGGCCAAAAACTAGAAAGCGTTAGTTCCAAACCATAGACGCTTTCATTGCCTAAAATCTCCACGATTTCGCTACACTGGGTAACGTTGTCGCACATACCGTGGACCCTCAACTATGTCTGCCTCTTCCCCGTCCCTCACCTATCCCACCAGTGCCAAAGTTGACCAAGTGGATGATTACCACGGTACCCCGGTGGCTGATCCCTACCGCTGGCTGGAAAATCCCGACTCTGAAGAATCTAAGGCTTGGATTGCGGCCCAAAATCAGGTGACGTTCGGGTACTTAAACGACATTCCCCAGCGACAGCAAATTAAGGAACGGCTGACGGAATTGTGGGATTATGAGAAGTTTCGGACTCCGTTTAAGAAGGGCGATCGCTATTTCTACTTCAAAAACGATGGGTTGCAAAACCAGGATGTCCTCTACACCCTGCCCGATCTGGATGCCGAACCTCAAGTCCTCATCGACCCCAACACTTTCTCAGAGGATGGCACCGTCGCCTTAACGAACGTGGTGATTAGCGATGATGCTCAGTATGTTGCCTACGGCATTTCCGTGTCGGGGTCGGACTGGCAAGAATGGAAAGTGCGGGATGTCCAGACAGGCGAAGACTTGGCCGACCAGATCCAGTGGGTGAAATTTTCCAGCGCCTCTTGGACCAAAGATAATCAAGGTTTTTTCTACAGCCGCTTTGATGAACCCAACGATGCCACCAAGCTGGAAGGCGTTAATTATTACCAAAAACTCTACTACCATCGATTAGGTACGCCCCAATCAGAAGACGTATTGGTTTACCATCGCCCCGACGAAAAAGAGTGGGGCTTTGGTGGACAGGTGACAGAAGACGGTCGTTATCTGATTATTGCCGTGTGGAAGGGCACCAGTCCTAAGAACTTGCTGTTTTACAAAGATTTGACCCAATCGGATGCTGAAGTCGTCGAATTGATCAGCGAATTTGAAGCGGAGTTTGACGTAATCGACACCGATGGTACTATATTTTGGGTCCAAACGGATCTGAATGCGCCCAAGGGACGGGCGATCGCCATTGACATCACCCAACCGGAACGGGAGCATTGGCAAGAACTGATTCCGGAATCCGCCGATACCTTGCAAGGGGTCAACGTCCTCAACCATCAGTTTGTCGCCACTTACCTCAAAGATGCAGCGTCTACCGTGAAGATTTTTCAGTTGGATGGCACCCCAGTGCGTGAGGTGGAATTGCCAGGAATCGGCTCTGTAGGCGGCTTTCGCGGCAAAGCCGAGGACACGGAAACCTTCTACGTATTCACAGGTTTCACCACCCCCTCAACGATCTACCGCTACAACCTAGTGACGGGGGACCGTTCGTTGTTTCGTCAGCCCCAGGTCGCCTTCAATCCTGACGATTACGAAACTAAGCAGGTGTTTTACGCCAGCAAAGACGGCACCCAGATCCCCATGTTTATCACCCACAAGAAAGGATTAGTGTTAGACGGAAACAATCCTACGGTGCTGTATGGTTATGGCGGCTTTAATGTTTCCCTCACTCCCAACTTTTCCATTAGCTATCTCGTCTGGATGGAAATGGGAGGAGTCTACGCAATTCCCAATCTACGGGGCGGCGGTGAATATGGGGAAGAATGGCACCAAGCGGGTACTAAGTTGAACAAACAGAATGTGTTTGACGATTTTATTGCGGCGGCGGAGTGGTTGATTGCCCATGGGTATACGTCATCGGAGAAGTTGGCGATCGCTGGCGGCAGTAATGGCGGCTTACTCGTCGGCGCGTGCATGACCCAGCGCCCAGACTTATTTGGAGCAGCCCTGCCAGCCGTGGGGGTGATGGATATGTTGCGCTTCCATAAGTTCACCATCGGCTGGGCCTGGACCTCCGACTACGGCACCCCCGATGATCCCGACGAGTTCCAAGCCCTCTACGCCTACTCCCCCTTGCATAATCTCAAACCGGGCACGGCCTATCCCGCCACCCTGATCACCACCGCCGACCACGACGATCGCGTCGTTCCCGCCCACAGTTTCAAATTTGCCGCCACCCTCCAGGAGTGTCACCAAGGGAATAAACCGGTGTAAATCCGCATTGAAACCAAAGCGGGACATGGTGCGGGAAAACCGACAGCCAAGATTATTGAGGAAGTAGCGGATAAATTCAGCTTTTTGGTGCGATCGCTCAACCTTTAGCCAGTAATCTGGCAAATAGTCCCCCAATTACAGTTGAGCCAAGTTGCTCAACTGTTTCAATCCCTGCAAAACTCCTTGCAGTTCTTGTACAGAAGTTAAAGTTGCAAAAACCCGCGAAACATCGTACTGCCGTCCCTCCACCTGACTCAGTTTCACAAATACCGAGTCGTCTCCATTTGTCATTAACGCGAAACTGGATCTAGCTGGATCAGGATTAGCCATCAGATAGGCTAAGGTTTGCGGCAATGCTGACCATACCGATAGAGCTGTCTTTTTTGATTCCAAGACCACTACCCATATCTGCTCTTTTAATACCAGCACATCCAAGCGTCCCTGTAATACCTCTTCCGAATCGGTCAAAACAAGCTGAACTGATTCCTCTGCTTTAATCGCAAATGGTGGGTCGTAGAATCCGGCCAGAGTCAGCAGTGGCGACGCAAACAGCAGGGTCACGGTATTTTCCAACAGATGACCGAGGGATCGCTGATAGAGGTAGCGGCGACGCAACTCCAGTACACTCGCCTTTTCAGATTCTGTTAATGCAGGTAAGTCTACACACCACTCTTGGAAAAAGCGATCGCTTTCTGTTCGAGTCAAATGAAATTGTGCCTCCGCCTCCGCTAACGTTGTAATCGCTTCCGTCACTGCCACTGACATACGTTTATTACCCATTTCAGTTTGATCCTAATCTTACCGCAGGATTTTCCCAGGGAATTTCGCCACAGCGTGGGGCGATCGCCACTCCACGCTCAATGAATCTAGTCATCCCAGCCCATCAAGTCATCCAACGTCATTAGATCCAACGGCTGAAATAGAGTATTCGGGTAACTTTTCCTAAGCTGATTCAAGGCTTTTTGTTGTTGAATCATAAACTGTTCCGGTTGCTCAAAGCGATAGCGAATCGAACCCGTGACCACATCTTCAAGATCGATTTGAAACGCTACAATTTCACCCCGCCAATGGTTACAAGCTGGGTCATCGGGAAATGTTTGCACCTTAAGAATATGGATGATAATTTGTCGCACCAACGAAAGAGTTTTCCTAAATTGCTCACGACCCATATCTTCAAGTTCTTCAATCAGATTAAGGCGATCGAGTTGGGCATAGTTTTGGGTGCGCAGCAGATCCGCCTGGACCTCGCACCAAGTCATAAAGTCTGTATCGTATGAGGCTGAGAATGATGCCTGGGTTGGCTGTCGATTGGCCACCATTGGATCAATACCTTAAAGTTTTGTGTGGGTTAGTAGGGTGGTCTGAGCTGCTATTGTAACTAAACTTGAGGCTTGGCGCGATCCTGCTCCACCTTGGTGCTGAGGGCTGGGGGTATAAAAAAAGCACCCGGTCTTTGCAGCGGGTGC
>JAYKIC010000039.1:0-4124 GCA_035284985.1 Leptolyngbyaceae cyanobacterium | reverse complement strand
ATGGGCGCGATCGCCCCCTACATCACTATGGCCTGAGTTGGGATTGGGCCAATGGTCGGGGTTTGCTCTGGGGTTACGGCATCGGTTTACTTTGTCTACTCTTGCTATTTGGGCTACAGCAGGGACTAGGGTGGATTGAGTGGACATCAATCCAGTCCACCGATGTGATGCCACTGTTAAACATTGGGCTTAGTGGCTTGTTAGTGGCCTTGGGTGTAGGGTTGGGTGAAGAACTGGTATTTCGGGGATGGTTACTGGATGAGCTAGAACGTGACTACTCTGCTGGTGTCGCCTTATGGGGCAGCAGTCTACTATTTGCGGTCCTTCACTTTATTCGGCCTCTATCTGAAATTATTCGCACCTTTCCTCAGTTCCCAGGATTGGTGATGCTGGGGTTAGTGCTGGTTTGGGCTAAGCGATCGCGCCACGGTCAACTGGGCATCGCCATCGGGCTTCATGCTGGGTTCGTGTCGGCTTATTACTGGGTGAATGTGGGTCAGTTGGTTCAGTATCAACCAGGGGTACCGGAATGGTGGTCTGGAGTTGACCGCAATCCCTTAGCAGGGCTACTTAGCTTAGGATTTTTAACTATTCTGGCCATCTGGTTTAGGGGCCGTGCTATCGTAGCCATCAGAGATTAAGCAGGTTCCAAGCTGGATATTCTATGTTAGACAACGACTCGGATCGATTACCGCCAGCGGTACGGCGGATCGGGATCAATTTACGAATGGCGGGATGGGCTAGCGTTTGGTCCCAAGGTATCCTAGCCATCGTTTCCACCCTGGTGCTAATTTTTGCTTCGGCGGTACTCAATTTTGGTTCTACCCCTACTGCGACGGTGACGCGAGATAATCCGGGGGCTGGGGTTGGTTTCTTTTTTGCCGTTATCGGACTGTTATTACTCTATGCCGGAGCGTGTTGGGCCTTTTTCTATACCCGGTTATCTCGTAAGTTACGGGCGGTGGATGGGCGCGATCGCCCCAAGCCCAGTGATGTCATCCGCGCCACCAAAATTGGGATTATGCTCAACCTGGCCGGGATGTTATTGTCCCTACTAGGCAGTGGGGCGTGGACAGGATCGCTCATCGGCAAAACCTTTTTTCAGGGGAATCAGCCCCTTGCGTTTCAATATGCTACCCAAACTATTCAGGCCGGAGATGTCTGGGTGGTGCAAGCTATCTTTCTTATTCTTTTAGCCCACTACACGGGATTGTTGGCCTCCCTAGTCCTAGTGCAAACCATGGGACGGCAATAGGGCAAGCCAATCGGGCTATCTAACAACGCGGTAGAAGCAATAGGACATCAGCATGACGGATGCCAGTATATGCCTGATCACATTTCTGCTCTCGTTGGGCTGGCTGTTGCTGGTCTATGGGGTGGCTCAACGGTGGCATTTGCCCCCTACCCTGAGTCGCAAGGTAATCCATGTGGGCACCGGGCCGCTTTTTGTATTGTGTTGGCCGCTGTTTAGTGACAGTGCCTACAGTCGGTTGTTTGCCGCTGTTGTGCCCTTGGGACTAACGCTCATGTTTGTGGCCGTTGGGCTGGGCTGGTTCCAGCTACCGCTGTTGGTTAAGGCCAGTACTCGCAATGGCGATCGCGGTGAGTTACTCAAAGGTCCGCTCCATTATGGTGTAGCTTTCATCTGGTGTACGCTGGTGTTTTGGCGATCGTCCCCGGTGGGCATTTTGGCCCTGATGTTACTGTGTGGCGGTGATGGCTTGGCCGACATTGTGGGCCGCCGTTGGGGGACTCACAAGTTACCGTTCAACTCTTCTAAAAGTTGGATCGGGTCGATGGCCATGGGATTGGGGAGTGCGGGGTTTGGCCTAGGCTTCCTATGGTGGTTTAATCAGTGGGGCTATTTTCAACCAGCCCTGACAACCGAGGGAATGATAATTAAGGTGGGGGCGATCGCCCTCGCCGCCACTCTCATCGAAGCTCTACCCCTTGCGGATATCGACAATCTCACCATTACCATAACTGCCGTTGGCCTGGGGGTGGCTCTGTTTTAATTGCAATTTATGGCGATACGGCGGTAATTCACGGTATTGCTAGCAGCACCTTAGATTCTTCCGGTGCAAGGGCAAAGGCAAGTCCCGCCTCCGTCATTGTAACGATCTCTCCCGTTTCCACATTTTGATAGTGATTAGCTTGATCCTGACTCGCGGCAAGTTCATCAGGGGGAATCATAAATTGGCCACCAAAGGTGGAATAGGCGTACAGGAGGCGATCGCACGCCCCAGATTCGCCGCCCACTTCGCCCCCCTGGCCACAGGTTTGGGATTCCCGAACCATGAATAAATCAGAGTCCTTGGCCGAACCTTGGGGAAACAGGAAACGGGACGATCCGTACCGTAGCATGGGATGATCGCGACGCACATGGATCATCGTGCGGGTGACGTGGAAGAGATCATCATTCCAGCCCTCGTCCCCTGGCCAAATCATCATTTGTTGGTTAAACGGATCACCACCAATGCCTGAAGTGACCGCGTGGTCCAAATGATAGGGAACGGCCAACCCTGTTTCCACCCCATACATCACCAATGGCGTACCCATGGAGGCCAAAATGAATTTAATCGTGCTGGCATAGGCGCGATCGCTCAAATTGGGATGATCGCTCAACAGCCGATTTTGGTCATGGTTTTCCACAAACGTAATCCAACCCTGAACATCCGCTTCATTGACTTGATTCAATGCCTGTCGGGGCACCTCCAACACCTCACTAGGATTGAGAATCCGGTGGAAGGCTTTGTTGAATAATGAATAGTTGTAATAGCGACCCTCCTTGCCCAAAATGGACTCGCGGATTACCTCGCTACGCCCATCCCAGTGGCGTTCCCGCCCAAAAAAGCGACGGGCTGAAATGCTGAGGTCATAATTTACCATGGCATGATGGGCGGTTTCACGATACCACCTCACACTCTTGGCATTGCGATAGCCACCAAAATCAAACTCGCCAATTAAAATTGTGTTGGGATTAATCGACAATGCCGTTTGTTCAAACTCCCGCCAAAATCCGGTGGGAATATTGCCCAGGAAATTACAGTAAAATCCTGCGACTTGATGGCCATCAGGATTCAACGATAGCCAGAAACGCACCGCGTCCAATAGGTAGTGGCTTACGGCAGGATTTTCATGGTTGAGGTCTGGAAATCCGCCAATGGGGCCGTTTTCTAGCATTTGTTGATTGGGACGGGTGTAGTCCACGGGGATGGGTTCATGAAACCAGTTTTGGGGATTGCGCTCCCCGGTGGCTAGGTTGAGGTTATCGGCAATTTTCTCCCCATGGCGGTAAATAGCCCCATTATCCGCTAGCCAGCGATCGCTCCGATCCAAACTAAAGGGTTCGTAAATAGCAGACCCCCGATAAGGGGCACCGTGATTGAGATTCAAGGCCAAAATAATGCCAATTCCCCGGTTGCCTGCTTCGTCTAATAATTGTCGAAAGGTAGAGAAGCGATCGCTATCTGATTCGGCAGCACTGCGGACATGTTCATCCAGTTCAAACCAATCAATATTCCATGCTTCATTAAACCCAGCGGTGGCTTGGGCATAAAATGGATTATAGTCTTCGTCTTTAGGATTCGCTTCATCATGTAAATAGCCCTTCCGACCTGGATCGTATTGCAACCCATTTTCAGAATTCTGAATGGGGGACAAAACTAGTTGAGTTACTCCTAAATCTTCTAGGTAATCAAGTTTTTGAATAATGCCCGCCAAATCTCCCCCCCAGTACAGATTAATGTAACGATGGGTCGGGTCATACATGTATGGTAAAACTGCCCGATTAGTTTGGTTATAGGCTAGGGTTGCCTCGTCTAATTCGCCATCAACGGGGAATGCATAATCGGGGACATTATTATTAGGATCACCATCTAAAAATCGATCAACAGTGATGTAGTACAGAATGTCGTTCGCGACATTTCCCCGAATAGTTTGAACGGACTGGGACCATCCTTCGGCGGCGGCGGTATCAGTAAAGGTAATGCTCAGAGCGATCGCCAAAAAAAACGATAGCAAACCTTGATATATTAAGCGATACATAGCAATTCCCTGGATGAAAAAGCGTTTGGATAAAATGGAAAATACCTCAATGTTGTACTGGATTAATAGACGAGTGG
>JAYKIC010000038.1:0-6420 GCA_035284985.1 Leptolyngbyaceae cyanobacterium | reverse complement strand
GTGGCGATCGCTCCCAGAACCGTTCATCGTTTAACCGTGTAGAGTATAATCCCTGTCCAGCCTAGGGTTGCTAGCAAGTGTAGGGTGCGTGACAACGCACCTGGCTCTGTATTCTTGCAATGGGAAGGGAGTATTGACCAAAATTGGGGATTAGAACAATTGAGATATAGACCCTTGGGATTGCATCGTAGAGGGGGATTGTCCCGCCGCTGAACTTCCCTGATTATCAATGCGTAGGGTCATTTGACTCAGTACCCGGCCATCGTCCAACGCATAGAGATTAAACTTACCCCCAATTTGCCGCACAATCGCCTGACAAATCGATAGTTCCAAGCCTGGAGAGCTATCCAACCAGGAATGGGCTAGAAAATCCACAGGCCGACCATGGTGTAGTTCATGGAGGATTTGGGGGTTAATACTGCCATGATCCGTAATCGATAATTCCATCCAATCAAAATCAAGGGAGCGGCACCACACGTCTAAGTTGCTCTGTTTGGGCGATCGCCGACAAGCACCGGATAATATTTCGTGAATCACCAGTTCTGTTTTAGCAATATCTCCCACCACATTAAGATTGAGTTCATTATGCACCTTGGCCCATAGCTGACGTTGACGGATCAGGGGATCAACCCGTGCCATGGCCCGTTTTAACAGTGACACCAACGCAACGGAGTTTTTGTTTGAGACTAACTGCCACTGTTCACTTTTCAGGACCGGATAGGCTTCAACCAATCGCTGATTCATCTGGCGAATCACCTGTTGGGCACGCACCCCACTGATGTTCCCAGTACTAGGGGCCGCTACACCTAGGGATGATTGATTGCTAGAACTAAGGGTATTTAGCCGCTTAACATCATTAATTAGGGAGAGGCATAACTTTTCTAAATTGCGCTGCTTGTACCAATTAAGTTGTTTCAGTTCTGTCTGCTGTTTAATTAATTTTTGGGTCAACATCAAATACCGTCGCGCCCAAGCCAATTGCCGCCCCACCAACTCCAGCACCTCTAGCTGATAGTTTGACCAAAAGCGCTCGGCAATATCCGCCACTAATAGTAATCCCAACGGTTGATGGTTCGGATCGGTTCGCAAAACAGCGGCCAAGATTTGACCAATTCCTTCCCCTGCTAACCATTGTCGGGTTCCAGGGGTGAGTTGATCCACGTTTAAGGGCAAAATGTCTTCGGATTGCAAGGACCACTGAATCAGGGCATCAGAGGCGATCGTAATCGGGATGTCCGTGTTTACGCCAAACTCAGTGCGATGACTCAGCACTAAGTGGGATGGAATTTTGATTGTCGTTTGACCCGGCAGCCAGGGCACCAGTACCGCGAGGGGAACATCCATCAAGTTCATCATCCGCCGCATTGAAGCCGTTTCCATTTCGCTCAAATTACTGGCTTTTTGGATGGCGGAAAGACTACTGTGAATGGCATGGTGAATAGTTTGGCGTTTTTTTACCTCATCATTTAAGTGCCACTGGCGCAGGATGACTCCAATTTGCTGACTAATGGCTTCTGCCAGTACCTTATCCTGTTTCACCCAATGATGGGGGGTATGGTGGGCAATAATAACGAGACCATTATGGGGTTTACCAAAGGTAACTGGGCAAATTAAAAATGACCGAATCCCGCTACTCACCAGGGTAGTGCGCCAATCAATCAATTTGAGATCGTGGTCTAGGTCTTCGATGGCGATCGCCGTCTGGGTGCGTTCCAACAACGACCAATCCAAATCATGTAACGGTAATAGTGGTCCCTTAATCGTCTTATGTTTTGTAGTCGGCGTACTTTGGTAGACAATATCGTATGTTTCTCGATGTTCACTATGGTTCAGCACCAAAAATCGCTGTGCCCCAAAGCGTTTCTGGGCCTGGGCCGCGCATTGTCCTAACACCTGTTGCCAGTCCTCTTGATGGCAAATGGCCTGACAAATGCCCGCTGCTAACGTTTGATCTTGCTGAATCGTCCTTAAGGTACTCTCCAAATTTAACAGTGGAGCCACCAACGCCGCCAATTTTCCCACCCCTTGTAAATACTGTTTGTCGTCGCTAGACCATAACCGGGGTTGATTTTCCGTTACGGCGAAAAACCCCAATAATTCATCCTGCACAATAATGGGCATGGCTAAAAGGGATTTAGCCCCCATTTGAGCCATGAGGGAACGGGCCGTATTGGCTTTGAGGGAACTATCGGCTTCACTAATTGAAATTACATCATCTGATAGTAAATGGCTATATAACCCGGCGATCGCATCCAGCGTAATTGAGGGCAGGACCGCTGGGTTTTGCCGGATGGCACCTACGCCAGGGACCACTGCCTGGGATAAAGGCTTATCTTCTGAATCGGGTTGGGGTTGGCGCTTGTCTCCCGGTTGCCCAATCCAGCGCCAGAAAGCCCGCTGTTCCGGCGAAAACCAATAAAGATGGGTGCGATCGCCCTGCAAAAACTGGTGACTCTCCTGGACTAATAAGGCCAATCGATCCTCCACCGCCTCTAATTGATGCAGGTTGGTTAGAACGGACAATAGGGCAATAATAGGTTGCTCGCCCCGTTGTTGTTGTTGCCGTGCCGTTTCTAAATGATGTAGCGCCGTGCCCAGCTCACCCAAAATCATTGATAGCCGTGCCTTATCATCCGCATGGGCCGGAATTCCCCATCGGGATGAACCCAACACAACCGCCCCCAGACAGGTTTCACAATGGCGGATGGGAAAAATAATCGTTCCTTGAATATTCAGCTTTCGGGCAATGGCATGGAGCCGCCCTGATTGGGGTACATCTTGTAAATCAGGCACCCCAATCAACCGCTTTTGGACCACCACTTGCTCCAATAATTCTCCAGGTTCGAGGGCTAGTTTTTGGCTCAGGATGGCCTTCTCCGATGCTGGGACAATGCCCCCCTGCCCCACTAAAATATGGGATTTGGCTTGATACAGTCCCAGCCAAATAAAAGAGTAATCAAACTCATCCTGTAAATACTGGATGACCGCTTGGATCATGGCATCTCCATGATCTAACTCCCGTACCTTCTGAAGGGCACGTCCCAAGGCAACCAGTTGTTTTTCGTATAGCCCACTCATAGTGTTAAGTCACGACAATTCTTCGGGCAAGATGGTTTCTATTGACGCGATATTTACGCGATACTGAATGACAACATACTGACTAGTACACACTGTAGCCATATGCAACAAAGAAAGATCCCCTGATTGATAACCTTGCATGATTCATCGTGCCAATCCCTATTAAATTGACTGAACCATTTTTTTAATCACTCCTATGTTCTTCAACCCTGATCCCTGATCATTAAGGGCTTTATGCAACACCATATCCTATTCCCCATCGCTTATGCAGACAGATATTTATCAATTCTTGCTTCGCCCTTTACTCTTCTCAGGGTTAAACGTGGACCCGGAATGGCTTAAACAGCAAATCCTCGCTGCATTAGGGCAAATCTGTACCCATCCTAACGCCATCACTCAGTGGATTGAACACCAATGCGATCGCGCCTACTGTGTACAATCATTACGCCTACAACAAACGGTTTTGGGCCATACCTTTGCTAACCCGGTTGGCCTCGCCGCTGGATTTGACAAAAACGGTATAGCGGCAGGGTTTTGGCCCCACTTGGGCTTTGGCTTTGCGGAATTGGGCACTGTTACCTGGCACGGACAACCGGGCAATCCCCGGCCTCGCCTCTTCCGTTTGCCGCAGGATGGAGCGGCCATCAACCGCATGGGATTCAATAACCATGGCGCAACCGCCATGGCCCAAGTCCTCTCAGAACTATGGCAACATCGTCCTAGCCCGATCCCCATTGGTATTAATTTGGGCAAATCAAAAATTACCCCCCTGGAAGAAGCCGCCCAGGATTACCGCCAGAGTTTTGCCCAGCTCAAGCCGTTGGGGGATTATTTTGTGGTCAACGTTTCATCACCCAATACACCCGGATTGCGATCGCTTCAAGCCACAGAGCAACTCATCCCCATTATCACAGCTCTGCAATCGGCCAATTCTGCCAACCAACCGATCCTGGTCAAAATAGCCCCGGATTTGGAATTGGCGGCGATCGCCGCCATTCTCGATGTCATTCAAACCTACCAATTAGCAGGCATCATCGCCACCAATACCACCCTATCCCGTGAAGGACTGACCACCCAGCGCATTCCCCAAACGGGGCGATCGCCCCAAGAGGAAGCCGGAGGCTTGAGCGGCAAACCCCTACGGCAACGCTCCACCGACATTATTCGCTTCATTTATCAACAAACCCAGGGCCAAGTGCCCATCATTGGAGTCGGGGGTATTTTCACCGCTGACGATGCCTGGGAAAAAATTACCGCCGGAGCCAGCCTGGTGCAAACTTACACCGGATGGGTCTATCAAGGACCATGGATGATCCGTCGCGTGCTAACCGGACTCCTCCAAAAATTAGATGAAACCGGATTATCGTCCATCTCCGAAGCGGTTGGCATTCAGGCATAGCGATATCACCGAATCAAGTGAGTGAGATCACCGATGAAACCGTATTTTCTCGGATCTTGCCCCATAAAACGCTAATTTTGAGCCATTTTGCCAAAATTACTCGTTTTTTTACGGTGTAGTTTTAGGGAAAGGTGGTCTAGGCTAGGGAAATTAAGAGGAATCGACGTTACTTCGCTTAACCCAAACCTTGCACGATTGGGTTAAATTTTATAGCCTGACATTAACAGTGAAAGAGTTGCAAGCGTATTTGAGCCGACCATGCCTACCAGGATGGATGAAGGCTCTCAGTGAACACATTACCCTAATTCCTTAACCCTAAAGCCAATAAGCGGGAGCATCATTGTGAGCCAACAACATCAAGAATTGAGGAACGAAGCTGCCCAAGCCTTTGAAGAATCGTTACATGATCTGGAAACCCAACTAATGGCAACCGAAGATCAAGACCAGGTTTGTATCAGCAATAAGGCAAAGCAACCCCTACCGCTCAAAACTGCTCACCGATTGCCGTTTCACCTCAGTGCATCCACTAGCCTCTGTCAGAATGAATTTGACTTAGACTCGCTTCAGGATGCGGCAACCGACATTGAAGAGTTTATCCGAGGGCGACGCTGTAACGATCATCGGTTGGCATAAGCCGCCATCGGTTCCTTAATCCAACGAATGTAAAGGTGGCGGAAGGTTGATTTGATGACGCGGGGCATCCCAAAATCAATCGGCATCATTCGTGGCGGCAGTTGCCAGTCCTGGATTTGTAGGGCATGGGGTTGCTCCAGGGGAAATTGGATTTGGGTTAAATCTGGGTTTAGTCCCAAAGCCTGGGCGGCAACGATCGTCGGAACGCGATCGGGTTCCACTTGTAAAATGTCCACTAGAGTACGATCCAGGGCAAATACATCGGGGGATGCAGCCAATACTCCCAGCGGTCGGGGTTCACCCCCGCTGGGGCCATTCCCTTCATGGCCCACAATCCCATCCACAATGGTTAGGTTCGGGGCGATGGTTCGGGCTGTTTCCACCAACATGGTGGCGAAGCGTTGACAATCTCTGCCAGCCTCCATGTGCCACCAGGCTTTCATCTTACCCGGAACGCAGCCAAATAAGTTTTTCACCCCCAAAGTAAGGGTCAACTGCATGTGGGATTTTACCTTGGGTAAGTTGATGACCACATCGGCATCCATGGCCTCTTTGCACAATCGCAAATGGTTAAAGTCTTCTCCAACCGTTTCGTAACGTTTGCCTTGAAATTCCACTAGGGGCACATTCAATTCTGCTAAATAGGGTAAGTAGCCATTGGCTTCGGCCACCCCTTTTGCACTGCCGAAGGCGGGACTGTCGCCCATGAATGGTTGCCCTCCAACTGCCTGCACCATTTTAGCGACACAATAGACCAATTCTGGGCGGGTGGTGCATTCTTTGGTGGGTCGAGATCCAGTCAGCAGGTTAGGTTTCAGCAAAACGCGATCGCCCGGTTTGACAAAAGCAGCCATGCCGCCTAGGGGCTGTAACACGGTTTCAAGGGATGCCTGTAGGGACTCTAGCTGATAGGAATCGGCTTTTACTAAACTGACGGCGGGAGAATGGATCATGTGGCTCACCGGACTGCAACATTGTTTATAGTTTAGCCTATGGCTTTATGCTTTTACGGTGAGATGGGGTGATGCCATCAAGGGGGTTAAAGGCTCCACAAGTCAACCGATGGCAACGGTTGGATGATTGGGGATGGCTGGGCCGGAAAATGGGCGATCGCTGCCTCAATTGCCTCCATCCGCCAAACCTGCCATCAAGGCCAATGCGGCTAGGATGCACCCTCCCGCAATCAGGTACTGCCCATAACTTAGGGGACTGTTCATCCCCCTCGGTTGGGATGATGGCTGGGCCGGGGCAGATCGCACCGATGGCGCAACAGGCTGAGATGGCAGATTTGGCGGATGGAATGAGGGATA
>JAYKIC010000037.1:0-6801 GCA_035284985.1 Leptolyngbyaceae cyanobacterium | reverse complement strand
CTGACCTAGCGGCTACCATGTCATTTGGCTTATTCCTCTTTATCCCCTCTATATTGCCATCACTATGCTGGGATAGCGTCCGTAATCGCTAGATTATTACGATACATGTCTGAAAAATGGCTGTGATGGCGGGAGTGTACCCCCTAAAGCAACACTAAAGGAAGATTTGGGGTGGTCTTGATTGTCCAAACTCCGGTTATGGTGATCCTTTGTGTGGTAATCCTCAATACATTGCAATATAAGCTGACAGCGTAATAAATTTACGTAACTGCTGACAAAGTTTCGTAACTACGCAAATCTGGATGCGTTATGTTCAGGTTAAGCTATTAATATGTCAATCCAATATGCAGTTGGGAACGCTTCAGATATAGTCTCAATTCGTGTCAGGAGAGGAGTCTTTATCTCAATATTTTTGTTACCTTGCCCACCAGTTATTTGACCCAGCGGTCTAACACTAAAATATCTCCCTTTGTTGAGTCTTTATGAGTAATATTGACTCTTGGAGTGGTTAGGTCATTGAGTAAGTTTGCCGTGGATTTAATGTTATTTTAGGTACTTTCAAGATTGCTTTGGTAATGCCTAAAGCACTGGTTTTAGCAGCATAGATATTGTTGATTTCCTTCATCATTTGACCCGTTAGAGAAATGTATTACTTCCCTATAGACTTCTTTGCTATTCCAAGAGTTTTCCAAATCTTTAAACATAGTGAGATGTCTTTGCTAATGGCTAGATTGTAGGAAAATAAGAGAAATAATTGCGAGGGATAAGCGTTATGAATAATCCTGTTGTCTCAAATGCTGCTGCGTCTCGTTCAAGGAATGTGGCGATTGTTGGCCCCTATCTCAGTGGAAAAACGTCTCTTTTAGAAAGCCTTTTGTCGGTTACAGGCGCAATCTCCCGCAAGGGGAGTGTGGTGGACGGCAATACGGTGGGAGACAGTTCTCCAGAAGCCCGCGATCGCCAAATGACGGTAGAAGTGAATGTCGCCAGTACTGAGTACGGCGACATTTGTTTTAATTTCTTTGATTGCCCCGGTTCGGTTGAATTGAGTCAAGAAACCTTTAATTTATTGATTGGTGTAGATGCGGCGATTGTTGTATGTGAACCTAGTAGCGATCGCGCCCTCACCCTTGCTCCTCTGTTTCAATTTTTAGATGATTGGGAAATTCCCCACATTTTATTTCTCAACAAAATGGAACGGGCACAGGGAGATCTCAAAGAAATTCTCAAGACTCTTCAAACCGTTTCTACGCGACCTCTGGTCATGCATCAATACCCCATTGGTCAAGGCGAAAATATTAAAGGCTTTATTGATTTGGTCACAGAGCAAGCCTATCAGTATCATGATGGAGCTGCCGCTGATCCCATTCCCCTCCCCGCAGAACTTCAGGCAGAAGAACAGGCCGCACGGGATGAAATGTTAGAAACCCTAGCGGATTTTGATGATCATCTCCTAGAAGAACTATTAGAGGAAATTGAACCATCCCAGGATGAAATTCTGTCTGATTTCAAAATGGAATTGGGGGCTGATTTAATTGTCCCAGTGCTAATTGGCAGAACCGATAAGGATTATGGAGTCCGTCCCCTGCTAGATACCCTGTTACGGGAAGCCCCTGAACCCAGCCTCACGGCCATCAATCGCGGCATTGAAGCTGACCTGGATCTGCCCTTGGGCCAAGTGTTGAAAACCTATTGCACTCAGCAAGGCGGGAAGCTGTCCCTGGTGCGCTTGTGGTCCGGCACACTCCGGGATGGCGATACGGTGAATGGTTGTCGGATTGGTGGGATGTACACCCTCTTTGGTAGCCAGCAAAAGAGTTTGACCCAGGCCCACGGGGGAGATATTGTGGCGTTGGCTCGCTTGGATGAGGTGCAAACGGGCCAAACCATCAGCACAGATATCGAAAAAGTCCAACCGTTGCCAACCGCTGAAACCTTGAATCCGGTTTATGCCTTGGCGATCGCTACTGAAAACCGCAGCGATGAAGTTAAAATCAGCGGTGCCCTCAGTAAATTGATCGAAGAAGATCCGTCCCTCACCTGGGAACAGCATGGCGACACCCACGAAGTGATTCTTTGGGGTCAAGGAGAAGTGCATCTCCGCATCAGCCTGGATAAACTGCGGCGGAAGCATCATCTGGCCATGTCTACCCATCTGCCCCACGTACCGTACAAAGAAACCATTGCCCAGTCCACCTCCGGGGTTCACGGACGCTACAAGCGCCAGTCCGGAGGCCATGGTCAATTTGGCGATGTTTACCTTGACATCCGCCCCTTACCCCGTGGCAGTGGATTTGACTTTAGTGAAACCATTGTGGGTGGAGTCGTACCCAAGCAATATATCCCCGGTGTGGAAACTGGAGTAAGGGAATATCTGAGCCATGGTCCCCTCGGTTTTCCGGTGGTGGATGTGGCGGTAACGTTGACGGATGGCTCTTACCACTCGGTGGACAGCTCTGAACAAGCCTTTAAGCAAGCGGCTCGCATTGCGATGCAGGAAGGAATGCAGCAGTGCAGTCCCCGGTTGTTGGAACCGATCTTGATGGTGACAATTTCTGTGCCTAATGATTACACCTCCAATGCTCTGCGGTTGATTAGTACTCGGCGGGGGCAAGTGTTGGGGTATGATGTCAAGCCCAATTGGAAGGGCTGGGATGAGGTTTCGGCCTATATGCCTCAATCGGAAATCTATGATCTGATTGTGGAGTTGCGATCGCTCACCATGGGGGTTGGTTCCTTCTCGTGGATATATGATCACCTACAAGAAGTGCCGGATAAAATCTTAGAAACGATTTTGGCCCAAGCGAAAGTGGTCGAGGCTTAATTCAGTTATCTATCCGCAGCTATCCTTTGATAGGGAGAGCCACATGGGTTAGGGCGTTTTTTCGGGGCGCTTCGCCCCCAAAACCTTCTTTCTCTTAACTGAAGTCTTTACATAGGCTGGAATACTCCCTTTCCACTGGAAGAATACACAGCCAGGGTGCGTTGTCACGCACCCTACACTTGTTTAGATACTAGGGTATTTAGCCTAGAAGACGTTTATGTTTGGATTCCACCGTCCATTGATAAATTGTGGATTCCTCTTCTGAATGGGGCAAGACCATTTTTTGGGCCGGAACCCAATCCCCCATATCAAACTGGTGGGAGATAATGCGGGTGCCGGGTTGGAGTTGTTGCCACAGTCGGGGTTTTAATCTCAGGTTCAGATGGGGCAAGAGATACAAAATCACAATCGTGGCTTCCGAAAAGTCCGCGTCATAGAGATTTTCGTGTCGGAAGGTGGTCAAATGGTTGACTCCAGCCGCTTGGGCACGGGATCTGGCTACGGTTAAACACTGCTCATCCACATCAATGCCAACGGCTCTCGTGCCAAATCGTTGGGCCGTTTCCACGACGAAACGCCCATCGCCGCAACCCAAGTCATATAGGCAATCGTTTGGGGTGGGTGCGGCCCAAGTTAGCATTGTCTCTAGGACATCAGTTGGGGTCGGAATAAAGGCAATGTCAGGCTTTTGCATAGAGTTCACACATGGGTCCAGATTCTGACAATGGAGTGGGGGGCGATCGCCCCTAATCCGTCATCATCCATTGGTAACTGATAAGTAATTTACAGGCTATTGACCAAAAATGATTATGAATCCCTTTCACTTCAACCCATAATTTCATTGGTGGATGTGTTTTTTTCATTTAGTATCAAACATGTGGTTACGGTGCAATAGTCAAATGTTCAATGTTGACTATGTTAAAGTTCTATGTGATCTTTATTTGCCAACCTAGGTTGGCAACCTGAGGTCTACGGCACCTGACTAAGTTATGTTCTTAAATTGCTTTGAGGATTTCCCATGCCTACTTATAAAGTGACGCTCACTAATAAGGAAGAAGGTTTAGAAGAAACAATTGAGGTATCAGACGATCAGTACATCTTAGATGCGGCTGAGGAGGCGGGGATTGAACTGCCCTTTTCCTGCCGCGCAGGCGCTTGTTCTAGTTGTGCTGGTAAACTTGAGTCTGGAACGGTCGATCAATCTGATCAGTCCTTCTTAGATGACGACCAGATTGAGAAGGGGTTTATTCTGACCTGTGTGGCGTATCCAACCTCTGACTGTGAAATCAAGACTGGCCAAGAAGAAAGCTTGTATTAACTCCCTAATCCTTGGTTTTGTGAGGGATTTGATACAGTAAGGGCTGTCATGCCAATTGCCCCATTAAAGTGATTAGTCCTAGCTCTGGTTTCTGTCGCAGTGCATCAAGCTAGCCCTTACTGACTCCTCACACCCAACTAGCCCGATTAGCCGTACCTAGATGATAAGCAATATGAGCATCATCTTATCGAATTGATTACTAATTTAATTGTTCTGTAACAGTAATCCGTGTGGTAACGATGAAGTTTTCCTCTAATATCAAGTAGGTAGTACTGGTCGAAGTGTGCTCCTTCCTAGTTGAAGGCATAGTTAACTAGGGTTGTACGGGACTCAATATTCCAGTCTACTCTGCCGTATTTCCATTTGAGAGGACTGCCACATGGCTACATATAAGATTACGTTGAAGAAAGATGACGCTGATGCTGGCGTTACCATTGAAGTTCCAGATGATGAGAATATTCTAGATATTGCCGAGGAAAAAGGGGTTGATGCTGATTACATTCCCTATTCCTGTCGTGCAGGATCTTGCTCCACTTGTGCAGGCAAGCTTTTGTCTGGGTCAATCAATGACGAAGATGATAACTTTTTGGACGATGATCAGAAGGCTGAAGGTTTTGTCTTGACCTGTGTCGCTAAGCCTACTTCTGACTGCGTTATTCTCGTAAATCAAGAAGATAATCTCTAGGACGTTAGAAGTTTTCTAGCTTTGATGTCCACTGCTTAAAAGCAGTTCATTAAGCTTGAGGGCAAGGATTTAATCCTTGCCCTAATTTTTTGGGGACATAGGGTGCTTATGGCTCGACCCAAAATGTCAGGTTTTCGTGAAGGGGTTGGAGCGTGGTACCGGGGTAATAGAAGGAGAGGATGCGATCGCTTGACCATCCCAATTCCCCCAATTGATAGGCACCCGTCTGACTCATACCCACACCATGACCAAATCCACCGCCCACAAAAACATATCCCTTCAGGATGCCTTGGGCGGTAGGGGTTGGAGGAGCGGTCAATTCCGCTTGAGCGGTAGACTCCGTGCCATCGGTTGCTGCATCGGCGGTTGCCTTGACCACGGTGCTGACATCATTTCCCTGGGGAGCATTTCCCTGGGAGATGGGTACGGGTTCGTAAATGGGTTCCAGGTAGAACAGGGTGCTGCGGGGGGGATGGAGGGCGCGAATCACTTCATCTTTGCCCAGTTCAATGTTGCCTAGGTTGGTGGATGCCACTAAGGTTTGTACCCGGCCAGAGGGCGATCGCTCCGTCACCTCTAGTTTTGTCAGCGTGGAAAAATTGACCATGGGATGTTGAATCACCTTTAGATAGGCCCGGACATCCTCGGCTAAACTTTCCAGGGTTCCTTCCCTGCGCCAGCGGAATGCATCCCATCCCACTTCATTAAAGCCATCTTGGAGGGCGAGAAACTCTCGCAAATTGGCTTCACTGGATAAATCTTTGGCGTTCAAATCCCATAGGCCGTAGACCGAATCCACTACTGCCTTGAGGTAAGGGCGATCGGGACCATTCCAGACATCACTGAAGGGGGCGGTGACTCCGCCTGTGGTGGAGGAATAGAGGGCATCCACCAACTCATCGTTGTAGGTCAACACTTGGCTACGGGTGGCGGCGATCGCCTGATCGGTCACGGGGGCCGCCCCACTAATGCCCCAATACACCTGACACTGGGTATCGGCGCACAGTTCGTAGTCATCAATGGCAAACCGTCGCAAATTCCGTAGGGAATAGGTCCGGGCCAGAATGGCCTGAGCTTCGATGGTGGTGCGGGGGGCGGCTAACCCAATTTCGTAGGGCACCACGCCCCGCAAATAGGTTTCCAGGGCGACCTCATTCACAAGGGTATAGGTGCCGTAGGCATTGGGCTGGAGTCGAAAATCGCCGCCATAAACCCGTTGGGCGGTCTCCCGTGCCTTAACGTCTAGTCGCGCTTGATCCTGGGCACTGTCAATTTCGACGCGATCGCGATGATAGCGGAAACCATTGGCAACAAAAGCCGCTTTGGGTTTTTCCCGGAGGGTCCGACTTTGGAGAAACGCTGTCTTCGCACCGTGGGCACGCAGGTTTTGCAACAGCAAACGCCGCATTAAGGGAGTGTGATAGACCGATCGCTTCCCCCACACCTGCCACTGTTGCGGTTGGGCCAGTTCTACTTCAATGCCTTGGGCTTGCCAATACTGGGCACTATCTTCAGCACTTTCAAAACTGCGGTGGTTGCTGAGGACGACAATTTCCACTTGCTCCGGTGTCGCCAGCGGTTCCATCACCACATCCAACTCCACCCGCTTGGTGGTCACGGTTTGGGGTTGGCCTCCCGTTTCAAACCGTAGGGTAAATTGATCCCCTGGCAATGCTTCCATCACCACCGTATCGGTGGATTCTTCGCCAAATCGTTGAACAATGCCGATATCTAAAATTGGTTCAGCTAAGGGTTTGGGGGCCGGGGCCTCAAGCGGTGCTGACGGTTCCACCCCAGCTTCGCTTGAGGCTGGGGTGGTGTTGGTTGGGGGTGTGACCATGGTAGGGGATGTTTCGGCATCGGGGGTTACTTGGGCGATCGCCCCACTCACCCAGCCTCCACTACAGCAGAGGGCGATGGCGATCGCCCCACCCCAAGACCATTGGCGTTGCCGAGGGTACCACTTATCTGAAT
>JAYKIC010000036.1:0-7000 GCA_035284985.1 Leptolyngbyaceae cyanobacterium | reverse complement strand
CACCCCAACCCCTCTCCCAGAGCGGGAGAGGGGCTTTCGACCCAAGAACCTGGTTTGAAGTCCCTTCTCCCCTTTTGGGAGAAGGGATTTAGGGAAGAGGGGCAAAGTTTTGTCAGTCAATCAGGTTAACGCCTCATACTCCTCAAGTCAGTGCCCTAGCTTCAGCGTTTATTGCGCGGATGGAGCAGCAGCAGATTTCTGTAGAAACCCTGTTAGATGGGCTACAAGCAGAACGGCAAGCCGTTTGGGATGAAACGCAATGGGATGAAAAGCGGGAATAGGGTACTCCACAATATGATTCGAGTCTTTCTAGATTCCAGCGTATTGATTGCAGCATCAGGTTCCCTCACAGGAGCGAGTCATGCAGTAATTGTCATGGTGTAGATTGGCTTAGTCCAAGGCGTAATCTCAGAACAAGTTTTAACAGAATGTCATCGTAACCTTGTCAAAAAACTGCCTACAGCCATCCCTGTCTTTGAAAGAATTGTAGAAACTTTAGCGCTGGATGTTGTTCCCAACCCAACGCTATCCGATGTTGAACAATGGCTAACAGTAATAGAACCCAAGGATGCTCCCATCCTGGCAGCAGCAATTAATGCTAACGTTAACCGTCTCCTCACTCTCAATACCAGAGATTTTACCGATGAAGTCTCTATTCAATGTGGACTCATATTGCAGACACCCGCAACATTTATTCAGGAAGTACGGCTTTTGTTGAATACGGAATTGAGGTAGCCAGTCCCAGGAGCCTTCATGTAGGAAGGGCGATACTCCTACTGGAGTGGCGTTGGGCGATCGCGTTCGTAGTTAGAATAAGTATCAATTGCCATCGTAGACGTAGCCATGACCTCAACCACCTATCAGATCCCCCTCACCTTCGAGCAAATTCTCACCCTCGTCAAACAACTGCCCCCCGCTGAAAGGCAACAACTCAGCCAAGAACTCGCCAAAGATCTAATAGTATTTCCGGCATTGGGCGATCGCCTTCAGCAGAAAGAGGGCGATCGCGGGGTGAGTGAGTGAGGAGATCGATTCCAACAGCAACTCAGATATCATTGTTATGAAGTGATGAACCCTGGCTACAATCGAGGCAACGCGATCCTCCTTCTCGCCATCGCCCAGTGAGCATACCCCTATAGGAAAAGCTCCATGTCGAACCCAACCATTACTAAAGTAGTTGAGGAAATGAGTGATTTGCCTGACGCATTGCAGCAGCAAGTCTTGCAATTCGTTGAGGCATTACGGCAACAACATCTGGAAACCGCTGGTGATGCCTGGGATGTACTTGAAGCCCTCACAGGCACAGTCGAAGCGCCACCAGACTGGTCAGATGAGCATGACCATTATCTTACGGTATCCCTAAACAACAGGAACCTGAAGGGTAGTCCGCGATCGCCTATTCTTAGACACCGCTTTCATTCAAGCATTACTCAATCCCCGTGATAGCTATCATCACCAAGCAAAACAACTCCTGCCCCGTGTTCGCTTGGCCTCAGAAGTTTGGACCACTGAAGCCATTTTGGTTGAAGTAGGCAATGCGTTGAGCGCCCTTGATCGAGATGGGGCCGATACGTCTCTTAAATCAATGTTGGGTATTGGTTTACTGTCCGGGGCAAGAGTATCGGACTTCTAGCATTCCAAAGAGCCTTATTGCTTTCGGGCCACGATTGAACAACACATCAACTAGAATAAAGGCAACCCTACTTGGCCGACTGTCAATGGATACCAAAACCGCATTGCTTCAGGAAATTGAATCTGTTTCCGATGAACTGCTAACCCAGGTACTCGACTTTGTTCAATTCCTCAAATACAAGCATGAAGCAGAACAACAGGAACTACAACAAGATATCGCTGATGCCCATGCCGCAATAGAAGAAGCGAAACAGCATGGAACGACATCCCTAGCTGACTTCAGAAAAGAACTGGGATTTTAGGCGTGATCTATCAAGTGCAATTAGCTCCAGCCGCCAAACGCCAAATCAAAAAACTAGATCCTGCAACCAAGAAACGTGTTTTAGATGCTATCGGGAAATTAGCGACTGACCCACGACCATCAGGTGTTGTAAAACTGACGGCAGAAGAAAATCTTTATCGCATTCGGGTTGGTAGTTACCGCGTTATTTATGAGATCGAAGACCAGGAACTAGTGATTTTAGTGGTTAAAGTTGGGCCTCGACGAGATATTTATCACAAGTAGTCCCTTAATTTGGCAGAGGAGTTAGACGATACTCCTTCGGAGTGGCGTTGCGCCATCGCTTCACCCCAATACTCAAGACTGGAGATGGCGATACTCCTCTGGAGTGGCGTTGCACCTTTGCCAAAGGCATAGCGAAGCCAAACGCTCCATTTTGGATTGGTGATTTTGGATTTTGGAGAGGAGAGGGGCGATCGCCTTCCGTTCAGCAGGAAAGGCGATCGTCATGGCTCCATTTCCAGCCAGAGCTATCCCTCCCCCTTCCCCGTTCCCAACATTCGGATCAAGATTGAGGTGCGGTAGCTATCAAGGTGCGGTAGATTAAGTACGGATTAGTTTGGGACCACTATAAACAGCGGCAAACAAGGGGGAGCGCGATCGCATGACACAGCTATTGGCCGGGGATATTGGCGGCACTAAAACGATTTTACGACTGGCGGAAGCGGGCACCGATAGTGCTGCCCCTAAACTGTTATTTGAACAGGAATATCCCAGCAGCAATTACCCCGATTTAGTGCCAATGGTCCAAGATTTCTTTAGTGCTGCCGCCGCCGAGGTTTACGGTGCGGTGGCTCCCACTAAAGCCTGCTTTGGCATTGCGGGTCCGGTGAATAATAATACTTCTGACCTGACTAACTTGTCCTGGTTACTGGAGGGCGATCGCCTTGCCAAAGATCTCAAGATTGACAAAGTAGAATTGATTAACGATTTTGCAGCCATCGGTTATGGGGTTTTAGGCTTAACCGATGAGGATTTGTGCCCGCTTCAGGATATACCGCCCCGCACAGGTGCGCCCATTGCCGTAATTGGTGCGGGCACCGGACTGGGCCAATGTTTTCTCACCCCTCAAGATCTGGCCCATGCTGCCGACCAACCCGCCAATGCTGCTACCTACAAAGTCTATGCCTCCGAAGGGGGACATACCGACTTTGCCCCCCGCTCGGAACTGGAATTCCACCTGCAAAAATATCTGTTAGACAAATACAGTATCGACCGGATCTCGGTGGAGCGGGTGGTATCGGGTCAGGGAATTGCGGCGATTTATCAGTTTTTGCGCGATCGCCAAATGGGGACTGAATCACCCCAAGTTGGGGATGTGATCCGAGAATGGGAACGACAAACGGGAATGGCTGAGAAAACCGTTGATCCCGCTGCGACAATTGCGATCGCCGCAGCCAATGGTGACGATTACCTCAGCCAACGCACCATGCAAATTTTTGCCGAAGCCTACGGAGCTGAAGCGGGCAACCTCGCCCTGAAAATTTTGCCCTATGGCGGGTTATATATTGCCGGAGGGATCGCAGCGAAAAACCTAGAGCTAATGAAATCCGGTGCCTTTATCCAAGCATTTACCCACAAAGGTCGTATGACCAATTTGTTAGAAAATATGCCCGTTCATGTGGTTCTCAATCCTAAGGTGGGATTAATTGGTGCGGCACTTTATGCGGCTCAAATCTAGTCGGAAAAAACTACGGCAAGCTTTCACACGCCACGCCATCGCGATCGCCATCCAACCGATGGGGATCGCCTTCAAACCCATCCAATACCGCCTGGGCCTCAGCCTGGGTCGCAAAGTCAGCACAATCACAGTCTGAACTCACACAGGCAGGCAAAGGTGTGGAGCCAGGGGAACTAACGGGGATCAGTTCGCCCCGTCGCCAGTCCCATGGCATCACCGGATTGGCCTGTGCCCAAAAATTAAGATCAGCATTCATTGCCTGCTGTTCAGCTTGGAGATATTGGTCACGGGTACTGCCACACCCATCCAGATAATCATCATAGACAACAGCATGGCCCTCAGCCACTAGTTGCAAGTTGATCGACTGGCCATTGACATAAATTTCCGCCACTTCACGACCATACTGATCGAGGTCAATCCCCCGCATTTGAACCGCTACACCTACGGGAAGGAGTTGGGCAAGGCGATCGCCAGCCTCCTTCCCACCCGGTTGATCCCGTTCTGGGGCATCAACACACCCCAACCGCACCGTAATGGATTGCCCCGCCCGATCCACCCGCAGCGTATCCCCATCCCCAGTAGATACAACCGTGGCTGTTGCCCCCTGGGCTTGGACATTAGCGGGATTGGAACAACTGTAAAGGACAAACACGAGCGTAACGATGAAAGTTCTAATCATGGCTGTTCCTCGAAAAACCTATGAATACCATCGAGCACAGGGGTGATCTCTGACGCAACGCTCACAGCCTTGGGTTTTCTAAGCCTGTTGCCTTTAACGGAATTGGCACGACCCAGTAACGGAATGCAAGCATCATCCCTAGAATAAAACAAGTGTATTCCTTCCCGCAACACTCTGTTACAGACTGTACCAGCCACCCATATGCAGATCACTCTGGACCCAGATTTTAGTCACCGACCGTATCACTTCATATCACCGGATCATGTGATTTTCTCTGGAACAGAAAAAATCTGAAGAAACACCTGAAAGAAACCGATCATTTCCGTATTTTCTTCCTTGTGCAAATGGGGGATAGTGAAAACGTTGAAACGAACGAAAGCCCCCTAACCCATTCAAACAGGAGAAATTCAAATGTCTTTAATCTATCGTGGCCAAATTGCACCCGAATCCGCTACAACCCCAACCGTTGACAGTGGAATTCAAGCCCGTTTTCTCGGTCGTCCCTTTAGCATTCGTAAGTCTACCGTAAGTGCTCAAAGACGAAACTATCCCCTTCAGTTTATGGGCAAGCTGTACTAAAAACTCCACTTGTTCGCTAATTATTTGTCTCAGGTCACAATCTAGTATTACCCCCTAATTTTCCCCATGAATACTTCTACGTTACACTCTGACCTTTGCTATCGTCTTACCTACGCCCAGCAACAGTTGTTGGTCCCAGAGGTGCCCCTATCGCTCAAGGCCACGACCTATATCCGTATTTGCTGCAATGCAATGGTCAAACACAATCAAGCCATCAAAGCTGGAGATTGTGAGCCAATATTATCCGGCAAAACCCACACTCCCTATCTCAATTTTTTGCGTCGTCTGGCGCTAATTAATAGTCAGTGGTGGACGACTTGCTATGTGGAATCAGATGGAACCTTGGCTTCCCACGATGAATATATTCATTCGCTGTTAATCGTGTTGAATGCTTTTGTTCAATCTGAGTTATCCATACAACAAGCAGCGTAACTGAAGCTTGCCCCCTAGCTAACGACTCTATGCTTACCCCTCAGTCATCCATGGGGCTGGGGGTTTTGAAGCGATTGTCACCATCTCCTCACATACCCTCTTGCATTTTGACAGAGAAACTGTAACTATAGATACAGAAACGAAATCGTTCATCTTCTCTATCAGGGAAGACGGGAGTAGGAAATTTTTCCGAAGGAACGCGCCTCTGACCAAACTACACAATAAATTTGGAGGCAAATCCATGACCATGAATTATCGCGGCATCAAGCACAACGTTGTATCTACAACCAAGCCAACCAAGACCGGACAGGTTAAAGAAGTCTACCGGGGTGTATCTTTATTCAATCGAGTCGTAAAAGGCTGATGGCCGCTACTCTCTTTGGGTGAGATGTTTCCGTGACGTGAAATGTTTCTGTTTTAGTTAGATGTTTTAGAGGAATGTTTAACCCCTGCCATCCGGCAGGGGTTTTCTTATCGGCCAGGATACTGATTCTACCAGCATTTTCCCCATAGCCTCGCCTATAGAATCGTCTAGCCATGGGGCCGGAGGCTAAGCAGGGTGTTTGTATTAACTCTTACCGTTGGGGCAAGGCCCACAAATTACACGGTCTTTCAAGGTGTTCCCAGGTCTTGATCATCTTATTCTGGTGACAGAGATGATAAACCATCACGATCAATCATTGAGGCAAACCATGGTACGGGCAGTAATTTTAGGGTGCGGGTACGTAGGGCAACGGGTAGCCCAGCGCTGGGTTGAGGCAGGATTGGAGGTCACAGTGACCACCACTACGCCCAATAAGGTGCCCCAACTGGAGGCCATTGCCCCCGCCGTAGTCGTTCGCGGGGATGATCCAGAGGGGATGCAGCGATTACTGGCTGACCAGGATGTGGTGTTAGTGGCCATTAGTGCGCCCAATCGTCAGGATTATCGGGGGACTTATTGGGCCACCGCTCAAACGTTGGCCCAGGTCTTGCCCCACACGACCATTAAACAGGTGATTTACACCGGGAGTTTTGCGATATACGGCAATCACGGGAGACACTGGGTGACGGAGGAAACGGCGATCGCCCCTACCACTGACAACAATCAGATTTTGGCCGATACGGAACACTGTTTACTCGCCCTCAGTAATGAGAATCGAGGGATGTGTATTCTGCGTTTGGGTGGCATTTATGGACCCAACCGAGAATTGCTGAAAATTTTCCGGCGAGTAGCAGGTACTACGTTGGCGGGGACGGGGGAGCAGCCGAGTAATTGGGTTCACATCGACGATATTGTGGGGGCGATCGCCTTTGCCCATGAACACCACCTCAGCGGCATTTATAATCTCGTTCAGGACACGATTATCAGCCGCCGGGAATTGCTGGACCGCATTTGCCAGACTTACCACCTCCCCCCCGTGCAGTGGAATCCAGCGATGCCAGAAACCCGACCCCACAATGTCAAAGTATCCAACCAAAAGATCAAAGACGCGGGTTATCGCTTTCGCCATACTGATTTTTGGCTCCCCGTTCCTAGTGAGGCGTAAGTCTGATTGACTGACAAAACTCAAACAGCCCTCACCCCAACCCCTCTCCCAGAGCGGGAGAGGGGCTTTCGACCCAAGAACCTGGTTTGAAGTCCCTTCTCCCCTTTTGGGAGAAGGGATTTAGGGAA
>JAYKIC010000035.1:0-3001 GCA_035284985.1 Leptolyngbyaceae cyanobacterium | reverse complement strand
CTCAAAAAACTAGCCTCTTCTTCAGAGGCTGATGGTTATTTTATCTCTTTCAAATATTGTGTCTTTGGTAAACCGTTGAGCGGTAATATCCTTCCACCGCGTCAAGCTCTATTTCGTAAAGAAAAGGCACGTTATGTTGATGACGGTCATACGCAACTTCTTCGAGTGAAAGGTCAATCAGGATATCTCAAAAATCCCATTTATCATGACGATTGCAAACCCTTATCTCGTTGGCTCTGGGCACAGGATCGCTACATGGTTTTAGAGGTCAAAAAACTGGGAGAAACCCCTAATTCAGAACTGGGATGGGGCGATCGCATCCGCAAAACTAAAATCCTCGCTCCCTTTATTATTCTGATTTATTGCCTCATTCTCAAAGGTGGCGTGCTAGATGGATGGCCTGGTTGGTACTACGCTTTTCAACGGATGTTTGCTGAATTACTATTATCAATTCGCTTAATTGAAGCAGAGTGGATTAAAGAGAAATCCAAGGATCAGATTTAGCATGGCGAGGGGGCGATCGCTTATAATGAATGCAACAGCACGTTCATTCAAACAGGTTAGGGAGCATGGCATCATCATCACTCCAATTTCCCCAGATACTTGAAAATGGCGATCGCCTTACCCGTGCTGAATTTGAGCGGCGCTATGCCAACACCCCCCAGATCAAAAAGGCAGAATTAATTGAGGGAGTTGTTTATATGGCCGCAGCCCTTCGGTATCGTCGTCATGGCAATCCCCACAGCTATGTAATCGGCTGGTTAAATCTCTATGCGGCTTACACCCCAGGTATAGAACCTGCTGATAACACAACCGTGCGCTTAGATTTAGATAATGAACCCCAACCGGATGCGCTCTTACGGTTAGAAGAAGCTTACGGAGGACAATCGCACATCAGTGATGATGACTATATTGAGGGTGCGCCAGAACTGATTGTTGAAATAGCTGCCAGCACTGCTTCCTACGATCTGCATGACAAGCTACGAGTTTATCGGCGCAATGGGGTGCAAGAATATCTGGTTTGGTTGGTGGAGGACCAGGAATTTCGGTGGTATTGGTTGCAGGACGGTGAATACATTTTGCAGCAAGCGGATGCCTCAGGAATCCTCAAAAGCCGTTGCTTTCCTGGCCTGTGGCTAGCCGTTTCTGACTTGCTGTCTGGTCAGATGGCGCGGGTGTTAGACATTCAACAGCAAGGTTTAGCATCCCCTGAACATCGGGAGTTTGTGGCTAGTCTTCAAAATTTTGGTCTTTGAAATATCCCAAGGTTCCTATTAGAGTCGTCCGAAAATTGGGGTGGAGTAGCCGCTGCGCGGCTACTCCACCCCAATTTTCGGACAGGTCTATTAGTCTGACTGATAATCGTCTAGTTGAATATCGGCTTGATGTTCACAGGTAAAATCCTGGTCTAACCACTCCGCCAAATTAACTGATTGTAAGGAAAAAACTTGGCTACAAGCAGGATTATATAGCTGACTGGCGATCGCCCAAAGGAGCGATCGCCCCACATCTAACCCGGTTTTAATCGGATTTTCCACATTGGCGGGAACTCCCTTTTCCGGCACAATATCCATGTCTACCCAAATGCCATGACTGCCTAGCATGATGCGCCCCAACCATTTGGCCCGTGGCAAATGACTAGCAGATGTGACCACTTGAATATGATGACTGCCCCATTGTTGCAGTACCGACAGACTGTAGCGGTAATTGTCAAAGGTTGAGTCAGCACAAGTTTCCAGCCACACTTGGTTTAACGGGGCGGCAATCCGATCGAAAATAATCCGAACACAGGGTGGCTTCGCTCCTTGGGAAATTAATATTGGCAAATCGTTGCCTTGGGCTACGGTTTCAGCAACGTGCAGTTCCCGCTTAATGCTGCCACCGAGGACAAGAATTGCGTCTACAGGCTGTTGGGCATGGTGATACAGTTGGGTGAGGGCGATCGCTCCCCACATGACGAGTCCCCCTAACCCTACCACTGCCCAACGGCGAAGTTGAGATTTACGGATTTTGGTTGCCATCAAACTCCCTTCAAATTGTCTGAGGTTGCCGTACTGGTGAGAATCTGAATCACTTGATCCACGGTGAGGGTCGGATTCGCACTCAGCATCAATGCCGCTACACCAGCCACATGGGGGGTGGCCATTGAGGTGCCGCTGAGGGCTAGCGGTTCAATTGAATCCACATTATTGGGACCAAAGGCGTTGCGGAGCCAGAGGGCGGCGAGGGAATCCACCTCAACTCCGGGTGCGACCACAAAGGGATTGACCTTGCGATTGCCCGTGGGATTGGAAAAATAAGCGACGCGATTATGGCGATTGACCGCACCGACGGCGATCGCCAAATTTCGAGTGGCCGCCCAAAAAGCGGGTTCCCCTGGCTGGACCGTCCCCAACGTATCCCGCTCATTGCCAGCGGCGATCGCCACCACCACTCCATTGCGATAGGCATAACGCAGCGCCCGCCGTAATGAGCGATTGGGTTTGCCTCCCGGTGGTGCCCCCAAACTCAAATTAATCACATCGGCCCCATTATTTACGGCATAGCGAATGCCATCCGCCACCCCCTTAGCCGTGCCAGATCCATCTTGATCCAGCACCCGCACAGGCATAATGGCTGCATTCGGCGCTACCCCCGTCACCCCGATATCATTTTGAGGCGCGGCCACAATACCAGCAACGTGGGTGCCATGGTAGTTCGCATCCCTGGGGCGGGGATCAGCTTGGATAAAGTCCCAACCTCTAATATCATCCACAAAACCGTTCCCATCATCGTCGATGTCATTATCTGGAATTTCTCCAGGATTTTGCCAAAGATTGGGAACAATATCCGGATGACGTAAGCTCACTCCGGAATCCACCACAGCCACCACCTCTTCTTTACCGCGATATCCCTGCTCCCAGACGGATGGAGCCTTAATCTGATCTAAATTCCACTGGGCGGTGTCGGGTTGCCCGTCCGTAATGGCATCCCCCGGTATATCCGTGGGTAATCGTGCCCC
>JAYKIC010000034.1:0-2940 GCA_035284985.1 Leptolyngbyaceae cyanobacterium | reverse complement strand
AACGTGACTCCGCTGGAACAAGGGAATATCCATCAAAACCTTCAACATGGCTTCAGCTTGGCCCGTGCCAGAGTCTGCCAGCAAAATTTTTTCCATGCTTACCATTTGCATTACCTCATAACAATTGTCTTAGAATCCCAATCCCTAAAACCCGTTGTGTTTGGGACGATGAACGCTGTGTTGGGAGGCAGTCCGCCGCTAGAGTGCTGGCTATGGGAAGAAGACAAATCGGGATTGGCGATCGCGACTAACTCCATTGCCCTAGATTGACTAGATTAAATTTTCTCCGTTCAAGCTAAAGTCCAAACTAATCGGCTCTGGATTCTCCTGAACATTACTTGAACCACAACGGCATTTGCCTACACAATCTGGATCATACCGCCGAATTTAGCCCCTTAGCGATATGGTCATCGAACATTACAATACAATCGGTAAACTTGAACCGTGTTATCTGGTTTGGCATGACGCAATGGTGGTTCAATGATTTCATTGTTTTGCCATGGTTTTGGCCAAGAGATTATGGTGAAAAGCAGTTTTGCCCCGTCAGGTATTCATGAATGCTAGCCCGTCCTCGCCTTTAGAGCACCCTAATCGACCTTGGTTTGAATATAAGGTGCATGTCTACCCATGCCATACGGATTATGCCGGAGTCGTGTGGCATGGCTCCTACGTGGAGTGGCTGGAGGCCGCACGGGTAGATTGTTTACGATCATGGGGCATCGCCTACGCTGATTTAGTGGCGTTAGGCTGTAATTTACCTGTGGTTGATTTATCCATTCGCTATCGTCGTCCAATTTTGATGGGAATGGATGTTCTGGTTTGTGCCCGATTGTTAGCACCAAAACGGTTGCGGTTGCCATGGGAGTACGAGATTCGATCGGGCGATCGCCAAACGCTTTATACAACGGCCACGGTTACGTTAGTTCCGGTTGATCTTCAGGGCAATCTGATGGGGCGGATTCCCCCAGTCTTGCAAGCTATCTTGCCCTCCCATGGTAAAAATACCTGATATTAGATTAGATCCGCAGATTTACCATAGTCACTCATCCCCTAATTCCATACCCTAAATTGAGTTGGGTTCAGCATACCGTATCTACGGTGGAGGGGTTATGGTGAGGTGGCGAGGGTGGCACTACGGTAGTCTGGGCCTATTGGCCGCAGTATTATGGGGGGCTGGGTGGTGGTGGCTGCGGCATCCGGGTGAGGCAGGGGCGATCGCCCCCCTACCCCAAGATCCTCAAATTCAAGTTTATTTCAACTATTCCCAAGCCAATCGCTACGATGAACCCTATCGGGATCAAAATCGGTTAGGGGATAACTTGGAGCAAGTCATTATCGACACCATCAACCGTGCCCAAACCTCCATTGATGTGGCCATTCATGAACTGAACTTGCCCGGTATTGCCCAAGCATTAGTCCGCAAACAACAGCAGGGAGTCACGGTCCGAGTAATAGTGGAAAATACTTACCGCCAGCCTTGGAGTCAGTTGAATCGAACCCAAGTTGCCGCATTACCGGAACGGGAACGGGATAAGTACGACAACTTCATGCAGTTAGCCGATCGCAACCAAGATGGCACGGTACAAGGGAGTGAAGCACTGGAACGGGATGCCCTTTACATGCTGGACTTTGCCGCCATTCCGGTGATTGATGACACCGCCGATGGGTCTAAGGGCAGTGGGTTGATGCATCACAAGTTTCTGGTAATAGATGGACAACTAGCGGTGGTGGGGTCGGCTAACTCCACCGTGTCCGAAATTCATGGGGATTTGGATGCGGTCGATAGCCACGGGAATGCTAACCATCTGGTGGTGATTGAAAATGAAGCGATCGCTCAACACCTCACCTCAGAGTTTAACCTCATGTGGGGTGATGGTCCCGGCGCTCAAGCGGATAGTCTGTTTGGTCTGCAAAAACCACCCCGTTCTACCTACAATGTGACCCTTGCCCCCGCCTCCACCGTAACCCTACAGTTTTCCCCTGTGTCAGGCGATCGCCACCCCTGGGAACAAAGCGGCAACGGTCTGATTAATGCCACCCTAGGCACCGCCCAAACCAGCATCGACCTAGCCCTATTTGTCTTTTCCGACCAAAAAATAAGCCATGGCCTGCTGCAAAAATCCCAGGAAGCAGTGACCATTCGTGCCCTAATTGACCCCAGCTTCATCTACCGCAGCTACAGTGAAGCCCTGGATATGCTGGGGGTTGCCCTACCCAACCAGCATTGTAAATATGATGTTGATAATCGACCCTGGCCCCAGCCCATCACCACCGTTGGTATCCCCCAACTGGCGGAAGGCGATAAACTCCACCATAAATTTGCCGTCATTGATCAACAAACCGTGATCACGGGTTCCCAAAACTGGAGCGAGAGCGCCAATCACCAAAATGATGAACTCGTCATGGTCATCCATAACCCAACCGTGGCGGCCCATTTTTCGCGGGAATTCGATCGCCTCTATGAAAATGCTAGTCTGGGGGTACCCAGTTGGTTACAAACTAAGATTCAGGAAGGACAGACTCGATGTGGAATGGCGATCGCCCCACCTCCACCATGACCCTAGTATCCCTCCTATCAGATTGCGGTTCAACACCAGCAACGCCAATCACCATAAAAGAGGGGGCATCATGCAGAAACATTCCCCCGGACAGTACATAATCTAAATCTGAAGTGAGCTATTAAGCCATGTATGGAGTTATATTATAGCGGTGTGTAATCGTCTTAACGAAGGAAATAATAGCCTACTCTTCCATAACACTCCAACCATGCCACACTGCATACTCATCATATTCCTGTAATTTCTTAGGGACATTTTCTAAAAAATTACGCTTTAATAGGTAAAGTTCAGTGGTCTGTATTTGCCCATAACTCTCGACTTGATTCATCATTATCCTCTAAATTTCGTTATCGACCTTAGATAGAGAGAAGTTGCATGGCCC
>JAYKIC010000033.1:0-10459 GCA_035284985.1 Leptolyngbyaceae cyanobacterium | reverse complement strand
TTCAGAGGCTGCAACAACACCAGATGACTGGATGATTCAGTGGACCAGGGTGGACTATGTGGGGGCGTTGGTTTACCTGTGCGGAGCACGTATCGCCCTACTCTACGAAGATGTTGAGCTATCCTAGCTGCTAAGATAGAACTATAGTACTTTTCGCCCAAAATGAAATTACCACGGGATACCATCATTGCAGATGCTAAACTGACAAAATATTTGTTAGCATCTCGTGACGCAGATGATAAGTCAAAATTCTTAGCCCAAGCAGGTTATACACAATTTAATTGGCAACAGTTACAGGCAGATTTGCGATCACAAATTCTACGGCTAGACGCTATTCCTGGTGATGAACCCAATTCGTTTGGAGACACATACATTATTCGAGGAAACTTGACTCGCCCGAATAATATGGAATTAGCAGTCGTTACAGTTTGGATGATTGAGTACGAAACGCAAAAAGCAAAGTTTATTACCTTATATCCAGACAAGGAGGCTCAAGCATGACCTTTGAATTATTTTCACGAGTTGCTCTGCGACAGGATATGCCTCAACATCGCTTACGCCGAGGAGATGTGGCCACAGTCGTCGATCACCACCCGGTGCAAAATGGTGAGGATGGCTATAGCTTAGAGGTATTTAATGCCGTCGGGGACACGATTGCCGTGTTAGTTTTACCGGAGTCGCAAATTCAACCGTTGACAGAGAATGCCGTTTTGAATGTCAGAATGCTTGAAAACGCTATGTAGCCGATAAGGGTTCACCCTTACAAGGAATCTTCCAACCGCCCGCCTCCCTGGTTCTTCCATCCTCCTACCAATCCGCCACTATGACGATCGCCACCCAAACCCAACTCTACACCGCTGAAGAATACCTTGCCCTCGAAGTGGAATCCGAGCTGCGCCACGAATATCACAATGGAGAAATCATTCCGATGACTGGAGGAACCACTGCCCACAATGAAATTAATAGTGTGCTGAACGCCCTACTACGCTTTGCCCTCAAAGGTCTGCCTTACAGCATCTTTGTCACTGATCAGCGGTTATGGATTCCAGAGCAAGACCGATACACGTACCCAGATATTATGGTGACACCGCGCCCCCCGGAACTGAAACCGGGTCGAAAGGATACGGTGATGAATCCGATTTTGTTGGCGGAGGTGTTGTCGGATTCTACTGAAAAGAAGGATCGGGGGGATAAGTTTGAGGCGTATCGCACGATCGCCACCTTTCAGGAGTATGTGCTGATTGCCCAGGATAGGCCGCTGGTGGAGCAATATGTGAAGCAGTCGGAAAATCAGTGGTTACTGACGGAGCATCGGGGGTTAGATAAAACGATGGGGCTGCGATCGCTCAATGTGGACATTGCTCTAGGGGAACTGTATGAGGCGATCGCCTTTGACCAACCCAGTGAGGCATAATAGGTCTGTAATGAAAGTAATGAAAAAAACATATAACATTTGCCCTAAAGTTTCCTATAGAGTCGTCCGAAAATTGGGATGGAGTACCCGCTGCGCGGCTACTCCATCCCAATTTTCGGACAGGTCTAATACAAACAAGCTAACTGCTGGCGGGTTTTCATTTAGGCTAATTGCTGAAGGGTTTTCATTTATCTTTGGTCCTATGGTTTCAATTGCCCGCAAAAACTTATTTGAAGATATTCCTCGGTTTCTAGTGGCCCAAGCCGGAATTATGTTTGCGGTCAGTCTAGTCACCATTCAACTTGGCATCCTCCATGGCTTTACGCGATCAACAGCCCAATTAATCGACAATTCTGGGGCCGACCTATGGGTAGCGGCCCAGGAAATGGTTAATTTTGAACTGACCCAACCCCTCACCCTAGAAGCCGTAGTCACGGCATCCGGGATAGAAGGCGTGGCCCGTGCGGAAGCTTTAATCTTATCTGGGGGACGATGGCGTAGCCTCGACGGCAAGATTGGGCGAGTACGCATTATCGGCTTCAACCCCACCAGTCAGCTATTTTCACCGGGAGAAATCGTTGATGGCAACCAGGCAGACATTGAGGCTCCCTTTAGTGTATTGACGGATGTCACAAACCTCAGTTCTTTACGCCTCGATGGAGTAGGGGGCACCGCAGAAATTAATTCAGCACCAACCACCGTAGTGGGATTAACACAAGGCACCCAATCCATCGTGTCTAGCACCACGATGTTTACTTCCCTTGAAAACGCTAAAGCTTACGCGACTGCGGGGCTAACCTCCAAAGTGTTGTGTGACGTGGGTGGATTAAATGGCTTAGACTGTACCACCACCTACGAGCAAGCTGATCCCGATGATCCGATCCAGCAACCCCAAGCATTAACCATTGCTGATCCCATTACCTATGTGTTGATTGGAGCCAAGGCTAATCAAGATTTAGATACTCTCAAAGAGCGCCTAGAAGCGGCTATTCCTGATGTTAAGGTTCATACCCGTGAGGAAATGGCGACGATTACCCGCGACTACTGGCGATTACGGACTGGCATTGGCTTTATCCTGGGACTAGGGGCAACCGTGGGCATAATTGTGGGTATGGTGATTGTCGGTCAGATTTTGTACTCTTCGGTGTCAGATCATATCCGCGAATACGGCACCCTTAAGGCAATGGGAGCTTCAGATCAGATGATTTACAGCATCATCGTAGAGCAAGCATTGTGGATGGCTGTGTTGGGCTACATCCCTAGCATGGGATTATGCTTGGGCCTAGGAGCTTGGACCATATCCACTCAAGGAATCATGATTCTGATTACCCTGCCCATGGGCATCGGTATTTTCGGTATCACCGTATTGATGTGCGTAGGATCAGCCCTATTTGCCATTCAGAAAGTCACCCATGTAGATCCGGCGATTGTCTTCAAAGCCTGATGCTATCGTAATGGCGTGACACCTCTAATTTGATGGGCAAGGCATCACATTAACCCCTTGATGAGTAGACGATGCCTACCCTACCCAATTCAGCCTTCAAAGGGTGTCACGCCATCACACAATACTCTTTTTTTGTCTCGCAATCAGCGACACAGACACTAGAGATTCAGGAGAATTTTAGAGGAATTACAAGCTCGATTCCAGCACGTTGAGGGCCATTTCATACTGTGTATCCTCCTCTGTGGCCAGTCGTTGGGCATTGAGTGGAGGCATCGCCACTTGTACATCAGGCACAATTCCAGTTTTGTTAATGTCATGGTGATCCGGCGTTTCGTAACGGGCCACAGTGACCGCTAAACCAGCACCGTCCGATAAGTTAAATAAGGATTGAATTAAGCCTTTACCAAAGCTAGTCTCGCCGATTAAGGTGGCACGTCCATTGTCTTGCAGAGCACCGGAAAGAATTTCACTCGCACTAGCGGTTCCAGAGTTAATCAATACAACTAGGGGATCAGCGGTAAGACTCGTTCCGGTCGCGTCAACTTTGTCTTGAATGCCATAGCGGTTAACCGTATAGAGAATGGTGCCCTGCTCTAGCCACAGACGGGCAATTTCTATACCAGCTTGCAACAGACCTCCAGGGTTATTACGTAGGTCCAAAATATAGGCATTGGCCCCTGCGGCTTCAAATTGTTGGATAGTTTTTTGCACTTCCTCGGTGGCGTTGGCGTTGAACTGACTGAGGCGAATGTAGCCGAGTTTCAGGTTGGGGGAGGGCGATCGCAATTCCGCAAAGACTGGGTTCAGGGTGATGCGATCGCGCACCAACTCTACCGTTTCCTCTTGGTCATCCGCAATGTGACGCACCTTCAACGTCACCACACTCCCAATCGGACCACGCATCCGCTCAGCCGCCTCATCCAACGTCAGTCCCTTCACCGAAACCCCATCAACCGCCAACACCCGATCACGGGGCATAATCAGAGCCGCATGGGCCGGAGAACCATCAATGGGGGCGACCACCACCAATTCATCCGTTTTTTGATCCTGAATGAGCTGTAATCCGATCCCGGTTAACTCTCCAGAAGTATCAGTTTGTAAACTCTGATATTGCCGTGGGCGCAGCAAACGAGTAAAGGGATCATCCAAAAGGGCTAACATGGACTGGATGGCCTCATAGGTAGCAGACCGATCCGGCAGCGATTGCCGTAAGGTTCGCTGTCTCACCGTCCACCAGTTGTTGTTGTTAAAGGTACTATCCACATAGGCTCGGTCCACAATCCGCCACGCTTCGGTTAGCAACTGCTGCTCCTCTGAATAGGCCCATGCAGTCGCTTGACCCACCCAAAAACTGATGATTAATAGCAAGCAAATCACTATCCGTCCCAACCGCCCTATCCCGTTCTTCATATCGCCCCATCCCCTAAGACAGTCATCACGAATGCTTTTCTAGTGTGCTACCTTTGATTACTTCACTCAATTGCTCAGAAAATGTAGCCCAGATCTGATGTGCCCCAACCCAACCAATTAGTTCATGCGTGTCAAGAAGCTAATCATCTGGAGCGGCAGTTGCTCACGCTAGTTAAACGTGAATCAGCTTATCACAACAGTTCATTACAATTTATTACGAAACTCCGTAGCGATGCTTGTAGCTGAAGACCCATGATATGAGCATCAAGAGAAACAGATACAAGCCCATAACACGCGCTCTGCATACCTTATTACCATGTGCTTTCCTCCATCACCTTAGGTCTTATCTGAAAAAATAGATGAAAATACCATGGCTACTATGTTACATTTTTTCTTACGAGTACCCTCGACAGTCCCTCTAGGATAAGTTTTTTTTCAATGTTTACTAAGCAGGTTACTGATTCAAAGCCATTTCAGTGGTTTCAGGAGCGTCTAGAGATTCAAGCCATCTCTGATGACATCTCTAGCAAGTACGTTCCCCCCCACGTCAATATCTTCTATTGCTTGGGTGGCATCACCCTCGTTTGCTTCCTCATTCAGTTTGCAACAGGGTTCGCCATGACTTTTTACTACAAACCGACTGTAGTAGAAGCTTTCAGCTCTGTCCAATACATCATGACAGAGGTTAATTTTGGTTGGCTAATCCGTTCCATTCATCGCTGGTCTGCTAGCATGATGGTTCTGATGATGATCCTTCATGTTTTCCGGGTTTATCTTACGGGTGGATTCAAGAACCCCCGTGAGTTAACTTGGATTACTGGGGTCATCATGGCCGTTATTACCGTATCCTTTGGCGTAACAGGTTACTCTTTGCCTTGGGACCAGGTGGGTTACTGGGCGGTTAAAATTGTTTCGGGAGTTCCTGAAGCCATTCCCGTTGTGGGTTCCCTCATGGTTGAAGCATTGCGAGGTGGCGTTAGTGTTGGTCAGCCTACATTGACTCGTTTCTACAGCCTTCACACGTTTGTGTTGCCCTGGCTGATCGCAGTATTCATGTTGCTCCACTTTTTGATGATCCGGAAGCAAGGTATTTCTGGTCCTTTGTAAGGTTCAGGATATTACCTTGTTCTGGGTGATTAAAGTATTCTGTTTTAGGAGAGGCTTAAATTATGTCAGTACTTAAGAAGCCGGATCTGAGCGATCCAAAGCTGCGTGAACTGTTAAAGCAGGGCATGGGTCATAACTACTACGGTGAACCCGCTTGGCCAAACGATCTGCTTTATACGTTCCCCGTTGTTATTTTAGGGACCATTGGTTGTGTTGTAGCTCTAGCCGTGCTTGACCCAGCCATGGTTGGAGAACCAGCCAACCCATTTGCGACTCCCCTGGAAATTTTGCCAGAGTGGTATTTGTACCCTGTTTTCCAAATTTTACGAATTTTGCCTAACAAGTTGTTGGGTATCGCGCTTCAGGGTGCTATTCCTTTGGGGCTAATGTTGATTCCTTTCATTGAGAGTGTCAACAAGTTTCAGAATCCTTTCCGTCGCCAAGGTGCAACGATTGTGTTTCTTTTTGGAACTGCCGTGACCCTTTGGTTGGGAATTGGGGCGACTTTCCCCATTGATAAGTCCTTAACCTTGGGTTTGTTTTAATTGTTATCTTTGTTCCTCAGTTAATGATAGTTTGTGACTGAATACAAGGATGTGTGGGCTGGTGGAGCTTTGCGATCTGCCAGCCTGTTTTTCATGGCTTCAAAAATAACCTTATTTTGTTGGGTCTCCTGTTATCCTAAAAGGCAAGGCGATCGCTCTAAAACGAGGATCATGAAGACCCATTAACGGGCGGTAACGGCGACATTGTCCTGGTTCAGCCTAGGGATGGCAGTCCGGTTTCCGTCATGATTTGATATTTTATTTATTCGTAGCTTAATGTACGGCATTCTCATCTCCTTTAGTTTGTTCCTGCTGGTCAACTGGGGAGTCTTGACCCAGCCAGCCCTGGCCGCCACCAACGATGATCCCCATCTTCTGGCCATTAATTTTTCTGACGTAAATGTATCCACAACAACGTCAGACACAGAGTATTTCCCGAACCCTGCCGCTTCTCCGCTTCGTGATAGTGTGCCTGAGTGGGCCAAGAGAGTGGTGTGGTATCAAATTTTCCCAGAGCGCTTTCGCAATGGTGATCTTGCCAATGATCCGACTCTGGCGGATATCCAAGCGGCCTATCCTTACGATGATCGAGAGCCTTGGCAAATCCATCCTTGGACGAGTGATTGGTATAAGCTACAACCCTATGAGCACTTCAATGGTCAGGGGCTAGAGTTTAATCTGGCGCGACGGCGCTACGGGGGTGATCTCCAAGGGGTAATCGATCAACTAGACTACTTGGAAGGGTTAGGGGTAACAGCCATCTATCTCAACCCTGTCTTCCATGCACCATCTCAGCATAAGTATGATCTGATTTCCTTTCATCATGTAGATCCCACCTTTGGTCCCGATCCGATGGGCGATCGCCAACTGATTGCATCTGAGACCCCTGAAAATCCCCGTACCTGGGTCTGGACAGCAGCGGATCGATTGTTGCTAGATCTGATCCACGCCGTTCACCAGCGGGGCATGTATTTAATTCTGGATGGGGTATTTACCCATATTGGCCGCAGTAGTCAATTTTTCCAAGATGTCATCACCCATCAGCAAACCTCAATTTACCAAGATTGGTTCGAGATTTATGAATGGGCCGATCCGATCCTGGGCACCCGCTTACGCTATCGGAGTTGGGTTGGGGTGCCAGAGCTACCAGAATTTCGATGGGTAGATGGGGGACTCAGTTCTGGTCCCCGTGATTATATCTTTGCGGCTACGCAACGTTGGTTAGACCCAAATGGGGACGGTGATATCGCTGACGGCATTGATGGTTGGCGCTTAGATGTGGCATCCGGACTACCCCACGAATTTTGGCAACGTTGGCGGCAATTAGTCAAAGGCATTAATCCCCAAGCCCTGCTGATTGCGGAACTCTATGGTCCCGTGGAAACCATCCGCACCTATGTGGAGGGAGACCAGTTTGACACGATTATGAACTATCCCTTTGCACTCATCAGTGCAGAGCGTTGGTTCGAGCAAAATCATCCCCTTTCTTGGTACGAGTTTGATCAAAAGTTGAGTGAATGGCGTAGAGGGTTACCCCATGGTGCGATCGCCACGGCCCAAAACCTTTTTAGTAGCCATGATGCCCAACGATTAGCCTCCCATATCGTTAACCATCGCATTGAGAATCTCCGTCTGCGTGCCGATGATTGGGACTTGGTCATGGCCAAGCTGCACCAATCCCCTCACTACGACACCCGCAAACCCAATGCGGCGGAGATTGTCCAACAGAAGTTATTTGTCATCTTTCAAATGACCTATCCTGGTACGCCCATGATCTATTACGGCGATGAACTGGGGATGTGGGGAGGGAATGCCCCGGATAACCGTAAGCCCATGCTCTGGCCCGACTTAACCTATGAAGCAGAAGCCTATTTGCCAGACGGGACGAAGCGCCCATTGCCAGATTCCGTGGCGATCAATCGGGATCTCTTAGCGCACTATCGTAAACTGATTGCCATTCATAATAGCTATCCAGCTCTGCAACTAGGGGACTACGATACGGTGCTGCTGGATGAGGGGAAGGATATTTATGTATTCCAACGACGGTATCAGGGCCAAACCGCGTTTGTGGTGATCAACCATGGTCCCCTGCCCCAGGAGATTGATTGGGTCTGGGATCGCGACCGTGCCTTAGTGGATGTCTTGAATGATAACCAGTTGTTTATCCCTGAACAGGGACAGCTTAGTCTGAAGGTTGATCCTCATTGGGGTAGAATCTTGGTGCAGGATGAAGCCGGGGATCACAGTAGATTAACTGCATCTAGGTCAGATTCGCTTTTTTAGATAATTATTTTTTTAATAAAGCACAGGTATGGTGCCATGGGAAAATTTCCCTTTAGAGAAAATTTGATAGGGTTGGTGTTGGCTGCTATTTTTTGGGTAGCCCAGCCTGTGGTAGCCGCAACAAGCTACTCGTTTGCCCCCCCAAGCGAACCTCCCATTGGAGATATTCCCCAGTGGGCCAAAACGGTTGTCTGGTACCAAATCTTTCCAGAGCGCTTTGGCAATGGGGATTTGCAGAATGATCCGACCTTGGAGGATATTCGCGGTGCTTATCCAGATGATACGATTGCCCCCTGGCAAGTCCATCCCTGGACATCCGATTGGTATGAACTGCAACCCTATGAACTAGAAAATCACCAAAACTTAAAGTTTAACCTGCCCCATCGTCGCTATGGTGGTGACTTACAAGGGATTATCAATCGGCTGGACTACTTACAGACCTTGGGCGTTGGGGCACTGTATCTCAACCCCGTATTTCAATCCCCGTCGGAACACAAATATGATCCGTCCTCATTTCACCATATTGATCCAAATTTTGGTCCTGACCCAGAGGGCGATCGCCAAATCATTGCTCAGGAAATTCCCGACAATGCTTCTACTTGGGTTTGGACCGCAGCAGACCGATTATTCTTAGATTTAATTCGGGAAGCCCATGTCCGTAATATCCGAATCATTATTGACGGCGTATTCAATCATATTGGTGATTCCAGCCAATTTTTTCAGAATTTGAAGGAAAGTCAAGAATTTTCCAAGTATAAAGACTGGTTTGATATTTTTTCCTGGGCGGATCAAGACGCAGGATTTAGCTATAAAAGTTGGTGGGGAATTGAGTCTCTGCCAGAGTTACGCAAGGATGAAAATGGTTTGGTGAATGGTCCCAAATGGTACACCTATGCGAGCACCAAACGCTGGATGGACCCCAATCAGGATGGTGATCCCATTGATGGAATTGACGGCTGGCGGCTGGATGTGGCAACAGGACTGCCCCATCAATTCTGGAAAGACTGGCGGCGATTTGTTAAGTACATTAATCCCGATGCATACTTGGTAGCCGAGTTATTTGGTGAACCTGAAGCGCTAGCCCCCTACTTGAACGGGGATGAGTTCGACGCAATTATGAACTATCGCTTTGCCTTCTTGTTTACAGAACACTATATTGAAAAGTCACACCCCATTTCTCTGACCGAATTTGATCAAGAACTGCGGGACTTTCGTAAAGCATTCGGTTTGAACGTGGCCCATGCCATGCAAAATTTATTTAGTAGCCATGATGTTAACCGCTTGGCTTCCCATATTGTGAACCGCGAGGTGGCACGATTGCGGGATGAAGACTGGAATGTAGTCCTATCCAAGGTCATAGAAAATCCCAATTATATTACTCGCAAACCCAATCTGCAAGAACGGCAGTTGCAAAAGTTGGCGACGCTTTACCAGATGACCTATTTAGGCGCGCCGATGATCTACTACGGGGATGAGGCGGGTATGTGGGGAGCAAATACCCCTGATAACCGCAAGCCGATGGTTTGGTACGATCTCACCTATGATCCAGAGCGGGTTTGTCCCGATGGCAGTTTGCGCGATCGCCCTGATCCCGTTGAATTCGACTGGGCAATGTTCCACCATTATCAACATTTAATTGCAATTCATAATCAATATCCAGCCTTACAGTTGGGCAGTTACCAAACGGTGTTGATCGATGAAGCGCGATCGCTCTATGGTTATGAACGGGAATACGAAGGAGAGCGGCTAATTATCATTCTTAACGGGAGTGATACTCCCCAAACCGTGAGTTTGACCGTGGCTAACCCAGAGCAATTTGTAGAAGTACTCAATCACAATTCTGTACAGGTAGAGTCGGGACAACTCACCTTTGACGTGCCCCCTGTTTGGGGTGATATTTTAGTAGCCAGTAACCCATAAATTTCATCAATTAATTTCATCAACCTTGTTTGACTGATGCCTTCTTTCCGATACCCATTTCATTTGAAGATGCAACTCATTGGGTTTGATAGGCAAAAGGCTTAAGCGTCTTGTTTAGCACATCTTCATGGTTTGCGATCGCTTTCATCCAGATGGAGTTGAGGCGATCGCAAACCGGAAAACCCTTGTAGATATCGGCCCAAGGTAGTGGTATGAGCCACGCATACAAGCAGCACATTCAGGCAATGGGCACTTCGGCGGTAACCAATTGGGGTTGGGCTTGCTGCGATAAAATCCCTAAGGCATAAACATCTAAGTTCACTTTAGAGATTGTGA
>JAYKIC010000032.1:0-3471 GCA_035284985.1 Leptolyngbyaceae cyanobacterium | reverse complement strand
AGGAGAAATGGTGCATGAAATAATGATGGATAGTGATAGTCAGAGCAGAGACAATCGAGGACATTCGCCTGGGCCGCTTCCGCTACGCCCATATAGCCAACGTGGGAGCCACCCCGCACTAGGTTGGGTGCCCCCATCAACACCGATGCCCCATAGGCACGGGATTGCTCTGCTAGGGAAATTGATGCGGGAAATTCGGCGATCGCCACCCCCCGTTCTCGACTTTTGGCCACTTCCACCTCAGTCTCATCGTCATGGGAGGCTACTGGAATACCTAGCTGATGACAACGATCGACTAGTTTTTCAAACTGGTTTAGGCCCACGTCTAGCTGGGAAAAAGCAGTGGTCACCAGATCGCGGATCTCAGCATCCGATAGCTTAATTCGCTGTCGCAGTCCCTTGGTGTAACGGGAGAGAATGTCATCATCAACATCGATTGACGGCGGTAGGTGATTGTTGAGAGACAGCAGCGTCACTTGGCGAGTATCCAGCCAATCACACAGCTCATCAAAATCGTTAGTATTAGCTTGTTCATGGCGAATATGAATCCGACTATCCACTCGCAGGGTATGGTCAGGGGCATTAATTCGGCCAACCAATTCACGCGCCATCTCCCGGCTTCGCAAGCCCGGTTCAAAGGAATCGGTAATGGAGTAGAAAAACGTGGTGATTCCAGCGCTCAACAAGGCCAGATCGTTTTCCACCAAGGCCATATCCAAGGGTAAATTCACCCCCGGTCGAGGACAAATCTTGCGCTCAAAGGCATCGCCATGAATGTCAACAATGCCGGGAAGCAACTGTAGCCCCGTCACGGCGATCACGTCATAGCCATTAGGCGCGGAGGTTTGATCCACTGCAACAATGGCACCATCTTCAACCAAAACGGTGGCCGAATCAAGCCATCCCTCTGGGGTGAGGACAGTGGCTTCCTGGAGAGCAATTTTGGCAGCAATAGATGGATTAGGCATGGCTAAGTCGAAAAAATAAGTTCTCTAATTGACGGATGATTTGCGTCTACTAGGCAATGCGCTGCCCTTGGCGATGGACCGCAGTGAGGCGAGGAACGGTGCCGTCGTGGTGAACGGTAATAAAGTCAGCCCGTTTGCCCACTTCCAAACTGCCGCGATCGCCCCCCAACCCAATCGCCCTCGCCGGATTTGACGTAAACAAGCGCATCGCTTCATACAAAGGCTTTTGTTGAGTTTGGGCAATCAAAAACATCGCTTGCAATAAACTCTGGGGCACATAGTCAGAGGAGATAATGTCCACCAAGTCCTGCTCCACCAGTTCCATGGCTGAAACATTCCCCGAATGGGAACCGCCAAGAATTAAGTTTGGTGCCCCCATGAGTACCTGGAGACCGTGATGATGAGCCTCTTTTGCTGCATCCAGAGTGGTGGGAAACTCGGCAATCTTAGCTCCGTCTTGCAACGCTTGTTGCACATGTTCGGGGGTGGCATCATCATGACTAGCCAAACAGATTTGATACTCCTGCGTCATCTCCACCAGCCTACGACGGTTGGTTTCAGCATTGAGCTGTTGGGCTTCGATCCGCTCCTGGATAAACTGCTCCATCTCCGCATCACTCACCCCGTGCTTACCCTGGTAATACTCCTTATATTTATCCATGCGAATAAACTGGCGCTGACCAGGAGTGTGATCCATCAAAGAAATCAAGGCCAATAGGGGATGCTCAGCATAGGTGGCGGTGACTTCATGAACGGCTTCGTAGCCCAGCTCACAGCGCAGGTGCAGCCGATGATCGACGCTAAAGCGTCCGCTCGATTGTCCCGCATGAATACTGTTAATCATCGGATCAAATTGGGTCATCCGCATCGAATCGGGGGTGATATCCCCTACGGCAATCGCATCACACACCGTGGTAATTCCTGCTGCGGCCAAATCCCGATCATGATGCACCGCTGCCACATCCATCGGCCAGCGCACCTTAGGACGGGGTGACAAGCATTGCTCAAAATTATCGGTGTGCAGTTCCACTAACCCTGGCAGGATGTAGTCACCTTCTCCATTCTGACCTTGGGCAACAACTCCAGGTTGAATGTCAGCAATTTGACCCTCTCGCACGACCAAGGTGCCGATTAATTCTTGATCACTGAGTTGTAGACGGTAATTGGTATAGATATATTCGTTCATTCGTTAGGTTATGGGAACGGGTGAAAGTTGGCGGCATGGAAACTATAGTTGAGGCACTATGACCTGTGATCGAGCTGCCTAGTCAGCTATAACGGATCAAGATTATCTCTGCGTTGGCTTAAGATTAACGAAAGATTATTGCAATACTGAAGGGCATGGGAACATAAAATGGTTTTGTTGTATTGCGATCGCCACGTTGGTTAGGACGTTTTTGTTGCCCCGCAGCGCGGAGGGCAAATAACGTTCACGTTTTAACCTAAGTGTCTACGGCTATAAAGATAAAGGTAGAATACCCAATGACTTGAGTGAGTGAGAGTGTTTAGATTTTTGTGTAAGCCGTTAAAGTTAGAGAGGAAAACGGTCTGGAAATAGAATAGCAAATAGGCAATGAAAATATCCTGAAGTCCCCGATTTTTCAGGTCAGTGAGCACCTTGAGCCAGTACTTGGCCCCTGCCGATTCACCAGGGCCAATCCACAAGCCCAACACCGCTTTGTTGCCGTCCAGGGTGATGCCCAACACCCCATAGACTGCTTGTTTCCTCACCTGGCCTGAGACCCCAATATTCACATACAATGCATCCAAATACATGATGGGGTAGAGCGCATCCAATGATCTCGATTGCCAGCGGTTGACATCCTCACTCACCGCATCAGTGATCTCTGAAATCAACGCTGCCGATAGTTTTACCCCATAGAGTTCTTCGAGTTGGGCACTGATATCGCGGGTACTGTTGCCGTGAGCGTACAGCGCTAAAACCTTCTCATCAAGTCCAGCTAACCGCCGCTCATGTATGGGTAAGAAGATTGGCTCGAACGTACCTGCGCGATTCCGGGGGATATCGATCGTCATTTCGCCCTGCTGAGTCTGGATGGTTTTCTTCGTGTGGCCATTGCGATTGTTTTTCGGCGGTTCTTGCGGCTCTACCTCAGCATCCTCATCCTCGCTAGCGACGGCGCTGGTGTTCAGATGATGGGTGAGTTCCCCGGTCAGGGAGCGTTCAATCAGGCGTTGACTCAGTTGTTTCAGTAATCCCGATTCGCCCACGATATCTTCAGGGCGTTGACAGTCTGCAAGGAGTTCGTCGATGAGTTGATCCACTTTGGATGGAGTTTTCTTTGGTTTTGCCATGGTGCAGTCTCCTGATATGTCGTGATTGTAGACTGCTTACACAAAATTCTGATCACTCTCCTAGGATAGCTCAACATCTTCGTAGAGTAGGGCGATACGTGCTCCGCACAGGTAAACCAACGCCCCCACATAGTCCACCCTGGTCCACTGAATCATCCAGTCATCTGGTGTTGTTGCAGCCTCTGAA
>JAYKIC010000031.1:0-9295 GCA_035284985.1 Leptolyngbyaceae cyanobacterium | reverse complement strand
CCGGAACTTTTGATTAGGGGTGGGCCTACTGCATCCATCCCCAATGGGTACTTTATTTTTTGCAAGTCTTTAAACGGACTCAATTACTTATATGACATCGAAATGGTTCTGGCAAGGATATTCTCTTAAAAAATAGTTGCGGCATAAAATCAGAAATTTTGGGATGAGATGGAGTGCATCTCATTCCTGCTAGAGTGCTAATCTTGTAGGGGTTTCCAACACCACCCATCTTGCTTCTGCCGTCCCGCCGCCCCCGAATGAATTGCGGGTGGGGCGAGTAGGGCACCGACCAATCGGCTTGATCGGCCAATGCTCCAAATCAAGCAAGGGATTAAAACCCCTACAAGGTTAGACCAGCGTGAACCTCAGTGCCCAGCTCTAGAGTGGCCCTAATCCGTGCGAGCGGGATCGGAGCGTAAGGCTTCAGTGGCAATGTCTCGGCAATCGCGATCGCGCCCATTCAATCGATCCTGGGCACGGCAACGCTCATAGGCCAGCGCTTTGGCTAGTTGGGGCGGCATTTGTTCATGGCCCCGAAAGGCTCGGTTAAAGCTACGTACACTTTCCTGCAACGCTTCAGTCTGTGCCCCAGCCTGGTTGGGGGCATCCAAATCTTCTGCCTTGTTTCGTAAAATCTGGCCTCTTAAGTAGTATAAATCCGGATTCTGGGGAGTAATGGCGATCGCCTCATCCACATTTTCCAGGGCATTATCATGTTGTTTCAAGTCTCGATACGCAATCGCCACCCCCCGTTTAACCAAGTAATCCGGGGCGGCATAGGTTTCCATGCGGGCGATCGCGGTCTCTGGATCGGAAGAGGGCAGGTTCACCGCAATCAACAGATCCATGTAGCCCTTAACCAAGTTTAACTCTGGGTCCGTACTATCAATGGCCTCAGCCGCCTTGATATTCTCTAACACCTGACTCAGCTTATTTAGCACCTTGGGAATGGCCGTGAGGGTACTCTCGGTCGAAAAAATGTAGCCGCCCTCCATAAAATATCCCACCGCCCGGTAAAGGGAACTCCGGAGGGGATCGCTGGATTCTAGCTGGGCCGCTGCCTGCAAGGTTTTTTCGTACTGGCTTTTGAGGGTGTCCCAATCTTCATCCAAGTAGGAAAACGCCGCACTCATGGCATAGGCTAAGGGTTCATCTGGAGCAGCGGTTTCTAGCAATTGCTGCGCTACCACGTAGTCCCCATCCTGGAACATGGCTTCAAATGCCTGCTCTGTTTGATCATCAATGTCATGGGGATTGGTGGCACGAAAGGGATCGGCGGCGAAACCGGGCAATGCGGTCGATAGGAGGGACAGGGTAGCGATCGCCACCGCTCCCGCCACCGTTCCGGCCCGGTTTGAGAGCGATGCTCCCCTTCGCGCAGGATGGCACCGCCGCTCCCCACCATGGTTCAACTCTGACTCAACCAAACGGGATTTTAACTGTTGTAACACGGTCATAGATAGCAACAACCTCATGCTTCTCTTCATTAAGGAGATGAATGATTAACCCATGCCAGAATGAATATTTCAGCCATGGTCATTCATCCCCTCTTTGCTTTTCAAGGATATCGCTAGCTCACCCCGATTGTTTGGCCGCAGTGGTCAATTTTTGCTGGTTGGGCCAGGTGGCTGTGTGGGGTCGAGAGTTTGGCCGTTTGGTTTTAGGGCCATAACTTTTAGTGCTCCAATGCTTTAACTGTTCAACGTCCCATCACCTGCTTCATCCCAGCTAAAACCCGATCGACATTTTCAGGGCGGCTATTGTGACCCATGAGGCCGATGCGCCACACCTGACCCGCGAGTTCACCCAGGCCATTGCCAATTTCAATATTGTGATCCGCCAGCATTGCCTTCGTAACCGCTTTGGCATCCACGCCATCGGGCACCCGCACGGTGGTTAGGGTCGTCAAACGGTTTTCATGGGGAACATGACAGGATATGCCCATGTCCTCCAGCCCTGCCCAGAGTTGTTCCGCACTGGCCCGATGGCGGTTCCAAACCTGCTCCAGCCCTTCGTCGGCTACGATTCGCAGCGCAGCCCGAATGGCGTAGGTCATGTTGACTGGAGCGGTATGATGATAAGTACGACCTTGGCCCCAATAGTTACGAATGAGGGACATGTCTAGGTACCAGTTAGCGACCTTGGTCTGGCGTTGGTCCATTTTTTCCAGGGCGCGATCGCTCATCGTAAACGGCGAACTACCAGGGGGGCAACTTAACCCCTTCTGGCTACAGCTATAGGCCAAATCCACCTTCCATTCATCCAGGAAAATGGGCATTCCCCCCAAACTCGTCACCGTATCCGCCAATAGCAAACAATCATATTCCCGACACAAATCCCCCACCCCTTCCAAGGGCTGACAGGCTCCAGTGGAGGTTTCCGCATGAACCAAACCCAAAATCCGGGGTCGATGTTCCTCCAGGGCTGCCCGAATTTCCTCTAGGCTAAAGACCTCACCCCAAGGTTTGTGGATGGACCGCACATCCGCCCGATACCGATCCGCCATATCCATCATCCGATGACCAAAGTAACCATTGACCCCCACTAGCACCACATCGTCCGGTTCCACGGTGTTGGCCAAGGTTGCTTCCATGGCCGCTGAACCTGTGCCACTGACAGGTAAGGTCATTGGGTTAGACGTTTGCCAGGTATAGCGCAGCAGGGATTGGACCTCATCCATGAGTTGCAGATAGGCGGGGTCCAAATGGCCAATCGGCTGAAAATTCATGGCCGCCACCACACTAGGGTGGGCATTGGATGGCCCTGGTCCCAATAACAATCGCTCTGGTACCTGAGTTCTTGGAGCGGCTTTGAGATGGGTCTCGTCAATTTTGGGTCTAGCGGTGGATACTGTCGAAGTCATGAAGTTCTGTGGCTGATGTTACTGTATTATCCCATTCTCCTCTTACTGTGGCACTTTCGTACATTAAATTGCTGGTTGAACGACCCACCCCCTTAAAGACGATGGGTTTTACAATTTACGAGAGTTTCCCGGAATCAGCATAAAAAAATAGGCGCGGTTCTAATGCCCATCGCCCATTTTGCTGACGTAATTTGGTTATTTTCTCAGCTCGTTATTCTTCCGTTGCCTCAGATCCATCATCCGATGACCCAGCTTTATCACCGACGGAATAAAAACTCAGATGATACAAATAGCCGCGCCACGGATGTTTATGGGCTTCCTTCACCACCACAGGGCCACTCCATGGCATATCTGGCACATTTAGCTCCAATTGGGTGTCATTGACCTTAACCTTACGCATCAACATGGAAACAGCCTTGGCATCCAAGGTCAAAGAGACGGAATTGGCTCCATCATGTCCATATAGGGAAGCGGGTAGCAACCCATCCCGCCGCAATGCTTTGGCTTTGGTATTCTCTTCCCGCTTCTTTCCTTCAATCGTTAATTCCATAAAACTGTCCACTCTATACCCTAAATACACATTTACAGTTCCACCGTTGCCCCACGGTAATCGTGCAGCAACTGATTTCTATTCAACCTAGCCTAGGCGGACAACGCCGAAAACGCAGCCGTTTCAGCCAAAAGCGCTCGCTTCGGACCGTGGATTGGATCTTCCACAATGATGGTCTGGTCACGGCTAGCCCCTAGGGACACAATGGCGATCGGGACTTCCATCAGTTCCGCCAATACCCGGAGATAGTCCAGCGCTGGTTTGGGCAAATCCTCCAACTTACGGCAATCTTCCGTGGACGTTTTCCAGCCCGGAACGGTGCGATAGATCGGTTTGCATCGCGCAAAGGCTCTGGCATCCCCTGGCCAGTCATTGCAGGTTTCCCCATCCAGTTCGTAGGCTACACAAATGTTGATTTCGTCTAACTCGTCTAGCACATCCAATTTGGTAATGGCTAGACAGTCAATGCCATTAATCCGAACCGCGTAGCGGCCAATCACCGCATCAAACCAACCGCATCGTCGGGCCCGCCCGGTGGTGGTGCCAAATTCTGCACCGCGATCGCCCAACCATTGGCCAACAGAATCGGTTAACTCCGTTGGAAACGGCCCTTCACCGACACGGGTAGTGTAAGCTTTCGCCACACCAATCACCCGGTCTATAATTGTAGGGCCAATCCCAGCCCCAATACAAGCCCCACCTGCCACTGGATTGGAGGAGGTGACATAGGGATAGGTGCCATGGTCAAGGTCCAACAGTGTACCTTGGGCACCTTCAAATAATATATTTTGTTTTTGCTTAACCGCATCATAAATGCGGAGGGAGGCATCGGCTACATAGGGCCGCAACCGCTCCGCGTAGCCCAAATATTCCTCAATGACGGCTTCGGCATCAAGGGGAGATAGATCGTATAGTTTTTCTAAAATGACATTTTTGGCTGGAATGGTCCAGGCAAGCTGGTCCCGCAATCCCTCCGGGTCCATTAGATTGACAACGCGGATACCCGTGCGTTCAGACTTGTCGGCGTAGGTGGGGCCGATGCCGCGTCCCGTTGTGCCAATTTTGCGATCGCCCCGCTTCTTCTCCGATGCATTATCAATCATCCGATGATAGGGCATGGTGACATGGGCGGCAGCTGAAATCACCAAATTGTCAACAGAGACATTCAGTGCCTTCAATCGGTCGATTTCTGCCAACAATTCCTTGGGGTCGATAACGGTACCGCTACCGATAATACAAACCGTTTCAGGGTAAAGAATACCTGACGGAATCAAATGTAGCTTGAAGGTTTGACCTTGAACGACCACCGTGTGGCCTGCATTGACTCCACCTTGGTACCGAACTACAACATCGGCTGACTTACTCAGCAAGTCAGTGATTTTACCTTTTCCTTCATCGCCCCACTGGGCACCAATGACAATTACGTTAGCCAAGACTTTTATTCGGGTATCAAGTTTTCACAAACAGCAATTATCCATATCCCAAACCCATCTTGTCAACTCTGCATAGGGATTCTGTCCCTAGTTTGATAACAGGTAGGCGATTACTCAGAGTTCTACATACATTGACCCGTCAGCAATAGCCACTCATTAAACGGCCCAATCAAGAAAAGGTTAAGAATGTTTAAATGGTTGGCCCCTATCAAAACGATCCATCAACGTTAAAATTTCATGAAATATACTAGGTATTGCTTTCTTAAGGCATTTCGCTCCTAGTTAGGTTTACGTAAATCATTGTTTTAAATTGAACTTGGGTTCGTGCCGAGGCACTAAGTATGGATGCCTGTACACAGGCTGGTGTTGACTCAGATAAAGGATTGTGTCAAGACGATGCCGAGTAATGGCGATACTAAGGTACGGGTTTAGCGTCTTTGCTTGGGTGTTTTCTCAGGTGGTGGTTAAACCCGCACTTAGGCGAACGAAATCTGCTTCCGGCGGTTAATGGTTGGTATCGTCGAGTCAGTAGTGGCGGGCTTTGCTGGTTTAGACGCGGTTTCAACCGCCAGTCGTTCTGACTTTAATTTGTGGAAACGTAGAAACATTACCTTTGGGTTGGAGGATGTTGTGGCCTTATATGCAGAATTACATCGCCATTTAGGTGGCTCTGTTGTTCCTAGGGTGTTGTGGCGCTATTTTCAGCGCAATCAGGATAACCTAGCGACACAGTTTGCAGATTACGACGATTTTGAGGATTTTTACACCCGTCCTCGTAATACGCTAGAGGAATATTTGGAATTGCATACCCTGGTGGAAGGGGTACAGACTCAGCAAACCTTGCCTTACTTCGTGTATCGGCTGATGCGGGGAGCCTATGTGTTTGAAAACCTAGCTTACCTGGAGTTGCGTTATACTCCCTATCTGCGGACCCCTGAGCACCTGAGCCAGTCGGAGCGGATTGACACCATGCACCAGATTGTGGACATTGTGGGGCGATCGAGCCAGGTGGGAGAATATCCCATTGTGATGAAGCAAATTCTGTGTATGCATGCCCGTTTGCCCTATGAGGTCAATCGGGCGATTGTGGATGTAGCGGATCAGCATCCGGAACATGTGTGTGCGGTTGATATTGCGGGGGGCGATGCACTGTATGGCGATCGCCTAGACGAAATCATCACCCTTTACAAATATGCCCATTCCTTGGGTATCAAAACGACTGGACATTTGTACGAAACCGTAGATGGCTGTTATCCAGAACTGCTGCCCTACCTGATGCGGATTGGTCACGGCATTCAAATTCCGCTGCGCTATCCTGAATTGCTAAAAGATGTCGCCGATCGCAACCAGTGCTTAGAAGTTTGCCCAACGACTTATATTAAAACTGGAACCTTGGACAGCATCAATCAGCTTAAAGTCGTGTTCGATCGCTGCTTTGATGCGGGGGTCGATATTGCTATTTGCACGGACAACGCAGGTTTACACAATGTTCGGTTGCCCTTCGAGTATGAAAACCTCTTGACCTACAACATTATTGATTTTGCCCAGATTCAGTCCTGCCAAGAGGCCGCCTTTCGCCATGCCTTTGCTTGGCCCCACCCCCAAAACCCCGCCTCAATGTTAACCCGTGTGATGAATCCCCAGGAGCAGCAGCCAGGGACTATTCTTACCCATCAATGATGTAGCTGGGCTGGATTAACTGGCCTGGATTAACTGGGCTGGATCAATAAAGACCGGGCTATCCCATTCGATAACCCGGTCTGGCAGAGATTGATCAGTTGATATAGCACTATCAAAATTTGGCATGAGCATTGCCTGCGTTAAACCGTAGCACAAGCCATAGTTACACAAAGTTAGTTACACAAAGTTAGTTACACAAAGTTAGACAAAACTATGCCCCTCGACCTAGGGCCGCCTCAATTTGCTTGAACTCCTGCTCTAAACGGTCCTTCAGTTTCTGGGGCACAGGCCGCTTGCCGTAGGAACTGTAATGTCCGGCCAAGGCATTTAAGGCGGTTTGCATGGTACGGAAAGATGCCTTGTCTTGAACCGATGGCTCACGGCGGTATAACCCAGCGAAATCATTGATGGATTGTTTAGCCTTAGCTTGGGCTTCTGCTAATTCAGGAGTATTGTCCGGTAAGCTTAGGGCCGTACGCAATGATGAAATGACGGCGGTGGTGTCTTCCGTGTACTTTCCGGTCAACCCTGAAGGAGTGGGGGACGAGCATCCGGTTAATCCAATCGTGAAGACCAAAAGTAGTGCTAACAAAGATGAAAAGAAGCGTCTCATAAAACCTCAAGTGTGAGTACAGCAGCATTTGTGGATACAAACCGTAATGGCAATAGCCTACAACATTCTTGTCGCCCTGCCTGATTACGGTATCGATTTATGATCCTATCTTGATTTGGGTTCTCCACAGCCATGAACCGTAAATCATTCCAGAAAACCTAGGTGAATTAGCCCTTCTAAAATACCATCGGCGTAGTGCCCCGTCGCTAAATAAACATGATCGGGCTGGGTCGATTGATACCATTCTTGCAGTTCCGGTTTGGCATTACCCACAATAATGCCCTGGGACTGTTTGGGGGTAAACATGGAGAGGTCGTTGCCGGAATCGCCACAGACGACGGTGCGTTCTGGGGCGATCGCCAATTGCTCTTGCAAAAAACGAACGGCAGTGCCTTTATTTCCCCGTTGGGGCAAAATATCCAAGTCGTGACCACCGCTATAGACGAGTTGCACATCTACGTTGATGTCTCTGATCTGCTCTTCTAGCTGCGTCATAATCTTGGGGGCGATCGCTTCATCCAGAAAGTAGCTGATCTTATGGGGCGTTTGTTCCGATTCGGGTTGTGGGGTTAGGTCAGGAAACTGGGAGGCGATCGCCACAATTCTCTCCCGATCCCATCCCGGTGATAAATAATCAGCCCATTTTACTAAAGCAGTTGTGCTGTTACCGGGATAAATCAGAGTTCCCACGGACAAAACCGTGTAGTCCGGGTCAATCATGTCCTGCTCCTGCCGCAATTCCTGGTAGAGGGTGGGCGATCGCCCTGTGGAATAGACAATGATCGTTCCATGTTCTTCACGATGACGACTGAGTTGCCGATTTAACGTGGCTAAAGCCGTCTCATCCCCCACCAGGGTATGGTCCAGATCAGTCACAAATAAAAACTTAGACATATAGCGTACGTGTTGCTATCACCCAATAGTAGTGTCTACTGACCATGAAACAGAATTGGGATGCCTCTAACCCCAATTCTGATGATTCATGTCGGTCAAATTTTTGCTAGCTAGCCGCTTGAGCCACGAAGTAAAAAGCTACGAGCAACGCCGCAATCAGACCAAAGCCTAGCAAGGCTAGTTGAAATCCAGCCCCTTCCTTATTAGTAGTGGGAGCCGCAGACTGGGCGGCTTCATTGGCGATCGCCGCCGCTGGATCAGCTACGGAATCAGCCTTTTCCCCTTGGGTAAAGTCTAAGCCTTGCTCTTTGGCATAGCGCTCCATAAACCGCATAAAGCGGTTCCATTGGTCAACGGTTCTAAACACATAGGTGGCTTCAATGGCGTCAGCCTTGCCGTTGACAAACTTGCCGTTGACATCACGACTCACCAATTCGCCCTCTTCGTCAATTAAATATAGACCCGCGATTTCTTCCATATTGTCACCATCCAGGGCCACCGGATTCTGAAAGCGGAACATCGCGGTTCCGTTGGTCCCATCTTTAGATCGGGTAATACGAATATCGGGAACAACTTCTTCTGGACTGCCTGCCAGGGAAAACTGAATTCTCGCTGCCATAGAAATTTACGTTTTGTTACATTTCGTGAATATGATTATGTTTCTATCATCCCATAGCGCGGGACACCCCATTCCAGATTTTCAGGATTCACCCCTTGGCCCTTTACGCCGATGATGGGCGATCCCCCTAGGCCATTAGGCGATCGCCCATTTCACTCACTAACACCCGCACTAGGCTATTGAGGGGAATGGGGGGATAGTCGTCTGCTGGAATTTGGATCGGACTGAGGCTCACCAACACCGCTAGGTTAGGGGTTGGCGGCTCATCTTGGTCAGGGGTCGCCTCAACATCGGGCCAGAGATCGATCATCGGGTAGCAGCCGCGATCGCCCAAACCCACCTCCGTTAAAATCCGCTGATGCAACGTTTGGGCGAGGGCTTGGCTGGGGTCCGATGCGGGAGGGTAGGACAAGGTCACTTGCCAAGCTATTTCATCAATGGATGGAGGGGCTGACGGGGCATCAGGGTCCGTTGGCTCTAGGGGCTGATCCAACACTTGTAGGCGCACTAGGATGTCACTGGCGGCGGGAATCTCGTATTTGACCGAAACCACTTGCATTTGAGGGTGGTAGGCGATCGCGTTAATATCCCGTAACTGCAACTGGGCGGCACTGGTTTGGGCCAGTAAATGGGCCTGGTTACT
>JAYKIC010000030.1:0-15871 GCA_035284985.1 Leptolyngbyaceae cyanobacterium | reverse complement strand
CCCTCGCCCCCCGTGCTTGTCCCTCCCCTCCCCCACTGGCACTCCGAACTCTACCTCCAACTCCATCGCGGCTGCTACACCGCCCATGCCGACCAGAAATATTGGAACCGTCGCTGTGAGGCATTGCTGTATGAGGCAGAACTGTGGTCATCGTTAGCGACCGTACTGAAGGGAACCGCTTATCCCAAAACTGAAATTGAAACGACTTGGAAAACGGTCTTATTCAACCAGTTTCACGATATTCTCCCCGGTTCATCGATTGCAGCAGTGTATGAGCAAGTGAATCCCCAGTGGCAGCAAGCCGCAGAAACCAGTGAGTCCCTGATTCAAGCGGCAATAACCGCATTGAGTCAGGCCATACAACTGCCTGAACCGCCCACCCCCGATAGCATTCCGGTGGTGATTTTCAATAGCCTCAATTGGGACCGGGCGGGGGCGATCGCCCTCCCCATTCCCCCACCGCACCACGCCATCCCCCACTGGCACATCCAAACCACCGATGGTCAAACCTTGCCCTACCAGTTTCAAACCCACGATGGCAGTAACCCCCACCTCCTGATCCAAACGCCCACCATCCCCGGTGTCGGCTACCAGCAGATCTGGCTCACGCCTGTTGTGGAAAGAACGAAGAACGAAGAGCGAGGAACGAAGGGTCAGGACATCCAGAATTCAACCCTCAAACCTCCCCCACTCTCTAACTCCCTAACTCTTCAAAACGCGACCCTTCAAGTAACGATTGACGCTGAAACCGGAGAAATTCAGCAAATTTACGATCAGGTGAATGGGCGATCGCTCCTCTGTGCCCCTGGGAATCAACTCCTTGCCTTCCAAGACAGCGGTGAATATTGGGATGCCTGGAATATTGCCCCCAATTATCTGGAGCATCCGTTACCACCAGCCCAGTTGGTATCGATAGCTTGGATTGCCGATGGTCCGGTGGAGCAGCGGTTGCGGGTCGTGCGGCGGTTGGGACGTTCGACGTTTTCCCAGGATTATGTGCTGGAGGGGCATTCGGCCCTGTTGCGGATCGAGACGGTGGTAGACTGGTGCGATCGCCACACCGTGGTCAAAGCCGCTTTTCCCCTCACCTTCTCAGCGGATGCCGTCACCTACGATATGCCAGCGGGAGCGATCCAGCGGCCCACCCGTCCCACCACGCCTGAGGAAAAAGCACAGTGGGAGGTACCCGGATTAGGATGGGCTGATTTAACCGCAACTGATTCCACCGAAAATAACTATGGCTTTAGCATTTTGAGCGATTATAAACATGGTTACAGTGCTACCCCCCATGAGTTGCGGCTAACCTTGCTGCGGGGACCGATGTGGCCAGAAGTGGACGCGGATCGGGGGACTCACCGCTTTTGCTATGCTATTTATCCCCATGCCGGAGATTGGCAAGCGGCCCAGACTGTCCACCAGAGCTATGGTTTGCGCCATCCCCTCCGGGCTGTCAGCGTGGGGCAACCGTTGCTATCTCAGCCTCGACCCGACGGTCTGCCCCATCAGGCCACCCTCCTGAACATTGCTGGGGAACAGTTTATTTTGCGATCGCTCAAGCAATCGGAAACCGATCCCCAGCGCTGGGTGATCCGGGGGTACGAATGTCACGGCACAGCGGGAAGATTGCCCATCCCAACGATTGGGGGACAATGCCGGGTCACGGACCTGCAACCGTGTAATATTCTGGAATCACCGATGCTGGAGTCAGCTATTCCCCTAATTGATCCGGAAAACCGATCATTAATTCTTAGATCCTGGGGAATTCATAGCTGGACTTTTAGGTTAACGAATGGAATGCCTTAAATCATCTCCCAATCTTCTCTAAAACTATGTTGACGGGTATTGCTTCCCTCCTACTGACTACTGCCGCCGCAATTTACACAGGCTTAATTCTGCCCTTATTGCAACAATATCTCCAGGCGAGAATCGATCGCCATACCAAGGATATGGATGAGGCACAGGCCCATCGCAAAAAGGTGGCGCTGACGTATCTCAATCCCTTGCGGCTGTGGGCGGAGGAAACCTATGTACGGCTGAGCGAAATTTCTGTCCGGTTACGGCGGTCGGGCGATCGCCTTCCAGCTTTGACCTATGTGACCCATCCTAAAACTGTCTCTCAAAAAGATGCAGATTGGTTTAACGGTAAAGGATGTTACCTGATCTCAACTTGCTATATCACCGCCTGTTTATTTGCAACTATTCAACAAGTGCGTGAGAATATCCCCTATCTCTCCTTTTCTAAAGAGAGGGACACCGAGTTGATGACTTTGATGTTTTACGTTAGTCATGCCTTTTTGCAAGATTTGGGAGTATTTTACGTGACCCAACCGAGTATTGGCCAACGCCTCTATCTTCCCGATCAAAATCGGCTGATGACATACCGGGAATTTTGTCTGCTGCTGCAAGATCCGGAAGAAAGGATTTGGTGCGATCGCCTGATCAATTTCTACATCGAAACGGGGCAGGGACAAAAACTGCACCGCATTGAGGCCGCTATTGTCGCGATCGCCAACCTGTCGCAATTTCTGGATACCCACATTGGTCAAGGGGTGTCGCTACAGGAGCGATTGAATGCAGAAATGAAACCCGGCAATGGACAGGCAGGGTCATCCCTAGGGAATGTGCAGGGTCATTAATGGTTGAGCCAGGTGAGAGAGGCGGCTGAATAACTGGCCGGACAAAAACGGCTGTTGCACTATTTCCGGTGGGGCCACCATTTGCCAAGACAGCCTGTGTTTGTTCACCTGCCGCTGGGCGATCGCATACTTTTCCTCATAGGTTGCCAAGGTTGCTGCTGTCGTATCCAATTGCCGCTGTAGTTGTTCCTGAGTTTGGTTTAATTGTCGCCATTCCTCGGTTTGGGTGGCGATCGCCCCTTGAAAATCCGTCACCGTTTGCCGCCGCAATTCCAGTAATTGTAAGTGATGTAGGGTGTCTAGCCATTCTTCCATGTACCCGATTCGCAGGACATCCTCAATCAGCAATGACCGCAGGGGAGCCGCCATGTGCCTAGGATTAGTTTCATTCAGAGCACTCACCGCCTGGTTCATTTGACTTAATCGGGTATCTTGTTGTTGGCTCAAGCGTGTGATCCAACCATCCTCAACCCTATCCCCATCCGCTTTGCCTAGATCAGATTTCCTTTGATCCCGTTTCCCTTGATCCCGTTCGGCTAAATCAGTTTTACTGAGCGCACTATCCAGCTTGAGGGAATGGGCTAAAAGGTGGCGATCGTCCCGTTGCCAAGTCTCCAACCAGCCTTCGTACTCTGGGATTACATAGTGCAGCAGTTTAAAACCAGACTGGGGCTTCACCGTGGCTAATCCCATGCGCTCTTGTAACAGGTCGAGGTGATTGCGGGTTTCAGTAATGGTTTGGTCTAAGTCACGGGCATATTTAGCCACATCTCGATGTTGGGTGGCCAAGTGCCGAATCGCCGCATCGATGGGATTGGCCTCCGCCATGAAACTGGAGTCGGCATCGCGGTTATTCCCAGAAATTCCCGCCTCAGTTGCCGCTAACTTACTGTGTAGGGTTTGCTGAAGGGCCGCTAAGGTTTGTTGCAATTCCCGTTCCTGTTGGGTGATGATGGGCAGTTGGGTTTCAATGAACACCACCTCATCGCAGGCTTGAATATCGCAGGTGGGCACTTGGGACACATACCACTGGGCCACTGCCGCCAGCACCGTCCGCACCCGTTCGGGATCAAAATCGCGGTAATGCAGTTCTAGCCATCCTTGGTCAGTGGTTTGAGCGCTCAAGCGTTCTGCTAGAACCTGTTGGGGCAGATCAATCCCCTGTTGTGCCAGGGTGGTTCGTACTGCGGCAATCATCTGGGGATTCTGCAAGAGGAAGGGGGATGCGGCTGCTACGATGTCCGGGGGGGCCATGTTGGCAGACCCCAGTTCCCTCGCCAAAACGGAGGGGGCAGCGGCTGTAGGTGCAGAGGGGGAGACTGATGGTGGGAGAAGTCCGATTAACTGAATGCGCCCTTCGTAGTTGGGAGAAGTGGGAAACACTTGTAGCGCTCCGGCAGCGGCTATGGGGACCGTGAGACTAGTGGCGATCGCCACCCTCCAGTACCCTTGAGTCTGCCGACGATGATGGGGCGTGACCTGCGGTTCGGTTTCCGTCAGCCCCTGATCAGTCTCATCCGGTGGGAATGGGGGGTGATCAATGGAGTGGGACGGTACGTGGTAACAGGTCATGGCATTAACCCATACGGACAGCGACAACAAGATTAATGATAATTGCAGCCACCTGATGAACAGATACGCTTTTCTCTACGCTGGTTCCAGCCGTCATCCGGATTTTTTGTCAAGAAATCTCAATATCGCCAGTGAGATCCCGACTCTCAGGCCCGAAGATTAAGGCTTGTGAATAATTATATCCAGATCAAAATAGCAAGCCTATCCTTAAACCCAGTCGGTTTAAACCCAGTCGGTTGTATCCAATAGTAAGTTGAGTTAACGATTACCCATGCGCCTTACTCCTCGTCTCCGTTTGTGTACTACGCTGATGATGACCACGGTGCTGCTCGGTGCCTTGGTCTCTGCGGCCCAAGCGATCGCCGAAGCAGCGATTGCTAAGCAGGCCATTGTCAACCTTGAAAGGGCTACACCGTCAGCATCCACCAGCCCGCTCTTGATCAGTCAGATCCAAGATGAACTGGAAGCGTTTTGGGCTAGTTCCTATACTTTCTGGGATGCGGCAGTGTTAGCCCAGTATTGGGGGCAATCCATGGAGGACAGTAAGGCCCGTATTGGCCGTAAAATTGGCTTTGGTCCTGCCGATGTTGCTATTCTGGAACAGTTTCTATTGGATGCGCGAATTTCAGCCTTGCTCACAGTTGAAAACTTAGAACTATATTTCCAAAGTGATTACACCTATGATGACGCGGCAATCTTAGCGGAATTTTGGGGTGATCCCTCCCCCTATGATTCCAAGTTGCGAATTGAGCGAAATTTAATCATGGGTCAAAAGGATTGGGTGGATGCGGCGTTGCAATTAGCCACGGAGTGAGAGCAGCGGTCTGACTGATTGGTAGGATTAACGGATGGCGTATCTGGGACGGATTGGGGTAGAAATTGAGTTGATGGCTCCCCGTGGCCGGACTCGTCAAGGGTTGGCGGCGGCGATCGCCCACTCCATCCACGGTACCACTCACCGTCTATTCCATCCCCAATCGGAACCTAGCTCCATTCCCGGCACCCCTATTTTGGAAAATTTGACCCTGGGTTTTGCGGTACGAGATGCCCAGGGTCAGCCTGTTGTCACCTGTGTGGATGATTTAACCTTGCAAGCGGATTGCGATCGCGCCCATCCGCCCCAACCGGGCTGGTATCGCATCGTTAGCGATGATCTGCGCTTGCTGCGCCTGATCCAACGCCATTGCAATCCTGATGATCCGCTGGAGCAAGTGTTGGAACCGATTGCCGCCTTATTTGGAGCACGACCGGAACAGGGACCGGGGGGAATGGTCCGTTTGGCGGATCAAGTGGGTCCACCGATTGCGATCGCTGCCCCCTTGCCCGGAGAACGGGAGCGTCCTTGTGAATTGATTACTGCTCCCCTCTGGCCCCATGAGCTATGGAAAATTGGGGACTATTTGGCGATCGCCCGTCATCTCAACTTTTTCGCTCCCCAGGAAGGGGCCATCCACCTCCACTTTGATGCAGCCCCCCTGCGCCATCCCGCCACTTTTCGGAATTTGGTCTATTTGTTGTGGACCCATGGCCCCAGCCTCAAACACCACTGGCGGACTAATCCCCACTGCCAACGCCTTGGTCCCTGGCCCGATGAATTGCTGACGGTGTTGCAAGCAGCCGATTGGGATACGCTTTCTTGGTCCCAAGCCCAAGCCAGATTAAGCCAACTCCCCCTCACCAAGTATTGCGACTTTAATCTCAAGAATGTGATTACCGCCAATCCCCTGGTTCATACGTTTGAGGTGCGGGTGTTCCCCGTGTGGCTGACCCCTGAACCCTTGCTGGCGGCGATCGCCCTCATGCAGCGAGTGATAGAAAGGGCGATCGCCCCCCAGCCTGTTCCCTTGCAGCCTCCCTTGCCTCCCTGTAACGCTGGTCTTAAGATTGCCGTTGATTTTGATAAAGAATAGTTCGACACTGCCCAACCGCATGAGGTATAACTATGGGACTATTTACCTCCTAAAGTATAAAGTATTGCGATCTTATTAATATGCCAACGTCTTCTTCTTCCTTTAAGTTTTTTCGCTGCCTTGTATTATGTTTTGGTTTAGTGGGTGGCCCAACCAGTGGTATTGCTCAAGCCTTGGCCTTCAGCGACATTGATCCTGGTTTGCCTGATTCAAGTTTTGCTGCTGCTTCTAGTGGAAACTATCCCTCAGGCTTAACCTTTGAATATGTTGATGAGGATGTGGAGGTTCAGCAAAGTTCCTTAGGGGATGCTGATAAGCAGGTAGAAAAATCGAGCGAACCGTCTAAACAATCCAAGCAATCCAAGCAGTCTAAACAATCCAAACAGTCTAAACAGTCAAAAGGTGGTAAAGGATACTGTCGCTGGATCTATCAAGCTCCCATCTCTAGGGGAGCTGAATTTACCATGGTGGGAAATTTTAGTGCAGATACATTAATCCGCATCTTTGAAGATGAGGCGAGTTATCAAGTTGGATCAGCACCATTACAAACGATTGAATATTCTGAGACTGTGACGCAATCCTTGGTGGAAGGCCATCAATTGGGGAGTTTATCGGTGGTTGATGAATATGTGGGTGATGAGCGGGAATTAACCTTTCGCTATCTCTCAACAACGGATCAAAACTATACCGATGTTGTTATTAACCAAAGCCAAAGTAGCAGCATCATTACGGGTACGGTCGATGATGATAATGATGCCTACATCGTGATTTCTGATTTGAAAGGGAAAGGTGGCAAGTGCGGCGAAGCATTCCAAGCCTGTAAGCAAGGTAATAGTAAAGGTGGCAAATGTGGTACGGTTTTTGTTCGCCAAGGATTTGTGACTACGAGTGAATCTACCCAGGCTTTAAATTGTCGTTCTGAAACATTAATGCAAGTCTTTGAAGATGAAAGTCGTTTACAGTTGACTGAGTTTGATACGGAAACATTAGTGTGGCAGCAGTTAAGTACTCGTCTGGTTCAAGCACAAATGTGGCGTGGCGTTTTAGGGTTTGCCCACTTACAGAATGATGATCAGGAAGGTTTTATTATCAATCTGGATGTGTTAGATAAACCTGCGACAACTTATGCCAATGTGGTGTACCAGATTTTTGCAGATGTTGATGGTGATTGGGAACTTATTTACAACACTGTGGGGGCTAGATTAATTGATAGACGGGCTGGTTCCATGCGATTGCCAGCAGAAATTATTAGTCTTTCGGATTTGAATTTAGAGAGTGTTGATGGCATTGATTTGGCTAACGTGACGTTGAAGGCGATCGCCCAAATTCGTTACGATTCTCCCGATGAAGGCCGCGACCAACAGATTAGTTTTGACTTTGCTGAAACCTCCCAAAACCTTCTGCGCGTAACTCAAGTGAGTGAACTACACCAACTCTATCAGTCACGGGTATATTGCAGTCGCTATAGTCGTTATCTCTGGTTTACTGATTACTAATGGCCCCAAATTGATCAGTTGAGATCATTTCTCAAGGAAATTAGTTGCCGATGTAGCCGATTATCACGTTGTTCTGTTTGTTGCCCGATATCTCATATCTGGTATTGGATTTCTGATGTCTAATTTCATTGTCCAAATTTATAAAAATGCCAACTCTAGTAAAGCTCCCAATATTCACTTACCCCCTGATTTGCCCCAGCAGGATCTGATCAATCCCCAACTGATTCATACGGCTAAAGAACTATTTCAGTCCAGTGGGGTCATTACCATTTGTAATTTGTTTCCAAAGGTGCTAATTACAAAACTCTACCGGGCCTTTCTGAAGGACTATCAATCATACTTTGAAGATAAAGAGTATGCTAATGCCTTGGATGTAGGCAATAGGCGTAAGATGCTGACGGTAGATATCCAAGGTGAATTTAATACTCCAGACCTCTATGGCAATCCCTTTTTAATGGGCCTGATGCGAGAAGTGCTAGGGTCTGGATTTCTCATGGGCAGTTTTGGTGCCGTAATTGCTCTTCCTGGTGCTAAAGAGCAGCATATCCATCGGGATCATCCTCCTTTATTTGAAGATGAAACTCTAGATTTAGACTTACCTAGCTTTGCTGTTACGGTGGTGATTCCCCTGGTTAATCTTACCCCTAAAACGGGGTCCACTCAGGTTTGGAAAGGAAGCCATAGAGTATCACCGTCCCAGGGATTTTCCCATCGGGATGCCTTTGTCCCGTTTATCGACATTGGGTCATGTTACTTGATGGATTATCAGCTTCTCCATGGGGGAACTGCCAATTTTTCTACCCTGGTTCGCCCGATTCTTTACTTGATTTACTACCGTTCCTGGTTTCGAGAATCAGTCAATTATGAAAAGCAGGTTAGACTATCCCTGAGCCGTTCCGAGTATGGAAAAGTTCCTGCACACTATAGGTTTTTATTTAAGCAGATTCGCGAATCATTTATTACCCACTCTGAAATTACTCAATCTGAAATTGGACTTTTTACAGATAAGCTAGTAAAACCAAGGCTTTTCCATCAGTTAACGTCTGCTCAGCAAGTGGAAATATTGCAAGAATTAGCATCTGAGCTATTGAGTCAATACGGCTTAGATAAAACTAGAATTGAGTTGATTTCCCATGGAGATAATACCGTTTTTGCTATTAGTGTCTCAAAGGATAATCTCCCTACACACTTTCGATCGGCCAGCCTAAATAATATATTTTACTATAGCGATCGCTTTATTCTCAAAATCCATCGTTCCCATTACTTATCTTCTCTGGAAATTGAGTCCGAGTTAAGCTGGTTACAGCAGTTATGTCATGATTGGGATCTCCCTGTTCCTGACCCTATCCCCACCTTAGAAGGGCCGCTTTGGGTAACAATGAGAAGTCCTTTCCTGGATGCAGATCGGGTGTGTTCATTAACTCGATGGTTGAAAGGGCGATCGCTGACCCAAAAACGCCGTGATAAGTTATTAACACCCCAGGATATGCAGCACATTGGTCGGCTCATGGGTACCTTACATCACCATGCTGCGGCCCAAAATTTTCCACTTGAGTTTACACGTCCTCATTGGAATTGGGATGGGCTTTTGGGGAGTAAAGCGGGTTATAGTGATGATGGCGATCGCATCTGGTCCTTGCTGCCCCAGACGTATCACAATTTCTTTCAATCTGTTAGTAAACAAGTCCAAGATGCCATGGCAGATTTAGGGCAAGAAACGGATCAGTACGGTTTGATCCATGGTGATTTTTGGTTAGGGAATTTGCTACATGAGGGTGAGCATATCTTTCCCATTGATTTTTCGGATTGTGGCTTTAGTTATTGGGGCTATGAAGTGGCCCGATTTATGGGTGATTTCTTGTCTGGTCAAAATTCTTTCGCATACCTTAATTATCTATTAGAAGGTTATACTCAGATTTATCCATTTCCAGATATACAACTTTCCTACCTACCATTATTTTCAGCCACGCAGCACATTTCCTTTGCCCTTTGGCGGATTAATCGTGCCCAAGACCATCCCCAATTTAGGTCAGCCCTAGATGATGAGTTGCAAGAAACAGTCGTAATTGTTGAAAGCTTATTAGGAAATTCGTCCGGACTTTGCTAAACACATACTAGACAATTTGGACGAATTTCCGACTTTTAGATCACCCCTAATCGTCGTAGTAAGGGTAGGCGGGTCTCTTGAAATAGTTGGAATTGTCGCTGTAATTCTGCCTGATTTTCTTCTGGAGATTCCAAAACCTTATCATCCTTCAGCAGTCGTTCTCCCTGGATTTGGAGAACATTCCAGGTAAAGACAATGGGATCAACCTGACGGATCAGTGCTAGGAGAAAAAGCTGTTCAGCCCGGTTAATTTCTATGCCGCTACCCGTAATGGGTGAAGCCAGAATGGGGGTTTCTGCACCAAAACGCGATCGCTTTAATACGGCCAGATTAAATCTAGACGTGACCCGTTGGCGATCGCCCTCCCCCTCTTCCGGCAATGCAGGGGATAAGTCGCCCATGGTCATTAAAATTTTCAGAGCCTGCAAAATTGTGGCAAAGCTGAGATGGGAAAGAGCGGGATGGCGCATCAAATCCCGTAATGTTTGGGGGGAGTGGGCGATCGCATTTACCAAGGGTTTGTAGATATTTTCATCTAACTGAATTGCCCGTTCTCCTAACTTGATTTTATAGTAGATATTTTCTGGATCAACTAATAAAGCAAAACGCATCCTACTTAAAATCTCTGCCTGTTCTAAAGAAGATAATCGAGCCGAACCTTTCACAAATAAATCCTTCCGAAACCGAGTATTTAAAATAAAATCCCGGATTGTCTCCTGTAGGGTTGAATTCGATAGGGTATCGAGTAATTGACGTTGTTCTTGATTTAATTTTAGGTTGTCAAACTGATCGCCAATCTCCGCTGAAGCCGCAAAATTTAGTTTAGCTTCAGCCAGTTGTTGCACTATTTTAGAGTGATAAAAAGGATAGGAATTTTGATTGAAATATTCATGGCCAATATAAACGGGGGAATTATCCTGCATGGCTTCAAGATCGGTCTTGACCGATGGATTTGCCATAAAATATCCTGCGTTTAGTGCCTGAAGTGTCTGGGCAAACTCTAGACCTTGTTCCACCTTTTGCAAGGTAGAAGCCGATGTTCCTTCCGTATACTGAACCATTAGCTCTCGCAAGGGCATGAGGTTAGACCATCCAGGTAGTGCATTATAGCTAATATAAACTGCTCCACCGACCTTTAATTTTTGGCTTAGGATCTGGACAATAAATTTTCGATTCTCATCATTAATCCAGGAATAAATACCATGTAAGGCAATAAAGTCAAACTGAGGTGTAGGGCTGGTTAGAAACTCCTCAAAACTATTATCGGAGAACTGAATATTATTGAGTTGAGCGGAGGTTGCTAAGCGTTGGGCGGCGGCTATATGGTTGGGGTTAAAATCAATACCCCAAAAGTTACCCTGGGGATTGGTTGCCGCTAAGACATTGGTGGTAAAGCCTTGGCCACATCCTAATTCACAATAGGTAAAGTTAGTGAATGAGGGTGGAAAAAACTGATGATCTAAAAGATTAAAGGCAAGATTTGTTGGCGATAATTCTGGGAAAAAACTATAGTCGTAGCTAATATCTGAAACGTATCCATGGGTCCAATCCGTCATTCCTAACTTTCCTTTAGCCGTTGATCAATCAAATGGTTGTGGTTAGAGTCTATGGGAAAAGTTAGGGGTGATTAAAATTGCGGCTATGCACAGTCCATACCCCCAAACCTGGTTGATCCGACAGGCGAAGACACCCCTTTTCTAGTGTTATCCCGGTAAAGGGGTCGTCGGTTAAATTGAGATGGCTATCCAGATCCAAATGGTGGGCAAATGGGGCCAGTTGGGCTGCGGCTGTATTGGCTAAAGTGCTGTCAGAATAGCAGCCAAACATAATTTGTAACCCGTGAGCCTGGGCAGTGTGAACCATCCGCAACGCTTCTGAAAGCCCTCCACATTTCATCAGCTTGATGTTAATGCCGTGGACATGGGCGGCGAGGGTGGGAATATCTCGGCTGGTAAAACAACTTTCATCCACAATAATGGGCAAGGGTGAGGCGCGGTAGATCTGGGGTAAATCTTGCTCCTGTCCGTGGGGTAAAGGCTGTTCGATGTAGGTGACACCTTGGTCTGCTAGCCACGGTCCCATCTGTAGGGCATCAGCTACGCTCCAGCCTCCGTTGGCATCAATACTGACTTTAGCTCCGGTAGGAATGTCAGCTTGGAGGGCCAATACCATTGCTTTGTCTGCGTCAATACCAGCGGGATTACCTAGTTTGATTTTGACGGCTCGTACGTTGTGTGGGCCAAGCTGCTCTAACCAATGTTGTAATCGTTGCTGGGCGGCTTCAGGGGTGCTGATGCCAATGGTGACGGAGGTGGGGACGATGCGATCGCCCTCTCCACCCCACAATTTCCACAAGGGCACGCCTAATTTCTTGCCGATCCAATCATGGATCGCCACATCAATGGCATTTCTCGCCGCTGAGGGCATTTGAAATTGGGCCATGATGCGATGAACCGGACCCTGGTCAAAGGGTGTGAGGGACTGGAGTTGGGGGGCGATCGCCTCCAAACTATCCCGTAAAATTTCAGTGGTCTGGGGAGCACCCACCGAGAATGGCGAAGCCTCACCCCAGCCTTCTATGCCATCATGCTCCAGCCGCACCCAAAGATTGGTGCTGTGGGCAGTGGTTCCCCGGCTAATGGTTAGGGCAAACCGCTTATGGACCGTAAATGGCTGGACCTGGAGATGCATCGCCGTTGAATCCCCCTTAAATAAAAATCAGAAAGCGCAGAATGCCACACTTTCTGACCTGCATAGCGTGCTGATAACTAAATCATCAACAAAGAAAATGCCAAATGTACCACAAATCCTTGCAGTGAACCCTACCTGAGGCCGACAGGGGCCGACCTGGGCGGAATTCTGCGTCCTCACCAGCGGATTAGCTCACGACAAGCTAACAACAAAACGAAACGTCATTAAAGCTTAACGACGAATTTTGTCACTCTGACTGATGAAGATAAGGGCAACGGTTACTGGAATCACAACAATTACTGCACCCGCAAGTAAACTGTATAAAAAATTGGCTAATGATGGCGTCATGGATGTTTTAACCCCAAGCTCAACAATATTAAATCTTCATCAATACATCTTATCGTTCTCCCTTACCCTTGAGAAGTCCTAAGGATAAAGACGGTTCTCACAGCATCAGACCTATGGCTAGTAATGGCTTCAGCCCCTAACCTGAGGGATTAGCGGCCTCAGCGCAATATAAGTTTACAATTCTTTCAGCCTGCACCATGATAGGTATGCAGCCTACAGAATCCCGTTTTATGGATAAGGGGTCTCATAACGCTTATGCGGATTGATTTGATTTTGGTGCCCCAAGGGGCTGAATACCAGGCCATCCAGCATGGTTTAGACGCTTGGGATCGGCCACGGCCCTTGGTCTTGCCCCTGCCCATGGGTCCGGCAGCGGTTCAGCGGCATTTGCACCAGTTGCAAGGGGCCAACCAACTTCCGGTAGGCGAAAATCAGCATGTCTTGTTGCTCGGTTTGGCTGGTAGCCTCTCTCCGGCTTATCGCGTTGGGGATGTGGTGGTGCTAACCTGCATGACTGCGGCAACCAGGGTGGAGGGGCCGGATGTCCTATCGCCCGACCATGAAAATCAGTACGAGTGCGATCGCCCCCTCACCCATGCCATCTATCACCATCTCCAACGGCAACAATCCATAACCCGTACCGCCTCATTTCAACTTGCCATGGAGAGGGGGATCACCTGCGATCGCCTCCTCACCACAGGCCAAGAAAAACAGCGAGTGGGGCAACAATTTCCAGCCAGTTGCGTAGAGATGGAAGGTACCAGCGTCTTAGCCACAATGCAAGGATTAGGGGCCAAAGTTTCCATCCTCCGGGTCATCAGTGATGATTGTTACACGACAATCCCGGATCTCACCCCCGCCATTGACCCCAATGGACAGCTCAAGGTTGGCTCCATGGTTGGGATTTTCGCTCGCCAGCCCCTAGCCGCCACCCGCCTGATTCAGGGTAGTCTTACCGGATTACAGCGTTTACGCCGGATCACCCGCTGGTTGGGAGAGGGCCTAGATGCTCCAGACGCACTGTAAGCCTGGACAGAAAGAATTTTGCTGTTTTTCCTTTGGGGTAAAGCCGCTCGTGGTGTATCGTAAATAGCGGAAAAATAAGGGTGCTTTCTTAAACTCTCAGGGTGTATCCATGGAGAGGTTTGAGATACCTGCATCCATCACACCCACCCTTTTTTCTGACCCCTATTGCTTCCATTGGGCCTCAACGTTGATGACTCGATCCACCTCCAACTCCCTGAAATCTACGCTTCTCCATCAAAGGAATCCTAACACCATGCCCACGAATCTTTTTAGAATACCCACTCGGTGTCAATTGGTATTGCTCCGATCAGTGTTGCAATGGATGCCTGTACCCTTTGCCGTTTCTACTCTGCTATTGGGTTTATCGATTACTAGCACCCCCAAATTTACGGGCATTGCCCAGGCCGTAGATGCCCCAGTTACCGCAACCACTCTGGGCTTAGATGCACCAAGTCCCACCCCAGGATTGGAAGTCGTTGCCCAGGTACCTGTTAATGCCCGTTTTATCTACGTTAACCCAATTCTGGGGAGTGATACCGATGGTAGTGGTAGTGAAGGTCAGCCCTACCGCACCATCACCCATGCGCTTGAGCAAGCGGAAGGGTCCACGGTGATTGAACTGGCCTCCGGTAGTTACACGGCGGACACGGGGGAACAATTTCCCCTGACCGTGAAGCCTGATATCATTTTGCGAGGTGATGAATCCAACCAAGGTAGCACTGTGTTAGTGATTGGGGGGGGCACGGTGATTAGTCCTACCTTTGCACGGCAAAATGTTACCCTGGTGGCCTTAGAGGGTAGCCAGATTCGCGGGTTAACCATTACCAATCCCTACACCCGTGGCACGGGGGTTTGGGTGGAGTCGGCCAACCCGGAGCTTCGGAATAACACCTTTACCCGGAGTTTGCGGGATGGGGTGTTTATTACGGGAACGGGTAATCCGCTCATTGAGGATAATGTGTTCCGGAATAACGATGGCAATGGTATTGCGGTGGCCAAGGATGCCACTGGGACGATCCGCGATAATGTGTTTGAAGATACGGGCTTCGGTATTGCGATTAGTCAAAATGCTGCACCGCTGATTGAAGATAATCTGATTCAAAATAATGTGGATGGGGTGGTGGTGTCCAATAATGGACGACCTCAGTTGCGGGGTAATGTGATTCGGGGCAATCAGCGGGATGGGGTGGTGGCGATCGCCAACGCCAATCCCGATTTGGGCAATGGCGAGAGTGATGGCGGCAATGTGATCACGGGGAATGGGCGCTATGCCATCTACAATGCCACCAGTAGCAACATTATCTTTGCCGTGGGCAATCAGGTGGATGAAAGGGCGATTCAGGGGGCAGTGGAATTTGTTGCCCGTACCATTGCCACTGGATTTGCTGATACTCGGGGTCACTGGGCTGAAGACTACATTAGTGCGTTGGCGGAACGGGATATCATCGGCGGTTTTCCTGACGGCACCTATCGGCCCAATGATCCCGTCACCCGTGCCCAATTTGCGGCCATTATCGCCAAAGCCTTTACGCCAGCAGCCGAACGGGGGGCAATCGCCTTCACCGATGTGCAGACTACCTTCTGGGGCTACCAAGCGATCCAAACGGCCTATCGGGGTGGCTTTGTGGCGGGCTATCCCGACAACTCCTTTCGACCAGAGTTGCGAATTCCACGGGTACAAGCCCTAGTGGCCTTGGCCAATGGATTAGGCTTGAGTGCCGCTAGCACCAGTTCGTTGACCAAATATCGGGATGCGAGCCAAATCCCTGACTGGGCGGCATTGAGCATCGCCGCCGCCACCGAGCGGGATTTAGTGGTGAGCTATCCCGATGTCACCGTGCTGAATCCTAATGTAAATGCCACCCGTGCTGACATTGCCGCCTTTGTCTACCAAGCCCTGGTGAGTTCCGGTAGCGCTGATCCCATTTCGTCGGGTTACATTGTGGACTATCCCTAAGTAGGTTGAATAATTAGGTTGAATGTCTGGCACTGCTTATCCCTCTAGTGCCGGATCGTACAGTTCAAAGGTGATAGAAAACACTGCAAGGCTGTCATGGCCTACGGTACGGGTGTCTGGGGCAATAT
>JAYKIC010000029.1:0-12662 GCA_035284985.1 Leptolyngbyaceae cyanobacterium | reverse complement strand
TCGCGGTCAATTCCGCCGCCAGATAGATAAACATATAGAAGACCATCGCCCCTTCCGTCAGCCAATACATCGCCCCGCCAAAGCGATAGCGGACGTATTCGTTCAGGGAGTGACCCGTGGGCATGATTGTCCGCAAGCGGGGACCAACGAACACAAACAGGAACACGGCCACTGCCGAGCCAATGCAGTAGCCCAGGATGGCCGTGATACCACCAAAGGCTGATCCAGCTTCCGGGGGACTAAATAAAATCCATGCGCCCATAGCGGAGGCGACGATGGTGGCGAGCGCTAACCCGCCTCCTACCTGATTGCGATTGACCATGTAGTCTTCCAAATTGGTCGTCGTCTGCCCCGCTTTCACTAGGCCGAATAGGGTAAATGCCGCAATGGTGATCACAGTCACCAAAAGCGCGATCGCTCCAATCGTCATAACAATGCCTCTCTTCCCAACATTCCAAACGTAAATACAACGGTGTAGGCTAGAGGACATCTGCAAAATGGCGATCGCGTCGTGCCCTGAAACCGTCGCTTCACAGAACACAAGGTAATGGCTCAATCCTACAAATTGTAAACCGATTCCCCCTGGAATCAGGTTGAGCTACCGCAGCGATACTAAAACCGTGCTTCCCTCCGCTGGCATGATCCAGACTCAGGTTCTGAGGGTATATTCTCAGCCTGCAACCGTCACGAATGGTGCAGACACCCCTAGCTTGGCTCGATTGTATCACCCTCCGTCGCCTAAGGAAAATTAACTTTCTGGGAAATGATGGCTCATGAAAAACTATTGCCAAATGGGGCGATCGCCAAAATCTTGAGGCATGATGAACACGATATCTATCGGGTTTATCAATGTTGCCTGATATTGTTCGATGCTCCCTGCTGCCACCCCTTGGCAATGTTGTTTGATTTTATTGCTCACCCCTATTCAAATCTTGATCCAAAACTATGGCTGGCTCAATTCTTACCCTGATTGTTCTGGGTGCATTAATCGCCCTGCTTGGCTCAATCGTGATTGGAGGTTATAACGATCTCATTAAATTACGTAACCGTTATCAGAATGCCTTTGCTCAAATTGATGTTCAACTCCGTCGTCGCTATGATTTAATTCCTAATTTAGTCGAAACCGTAAAAGGCTACATGAAACATGAACGGGAAACCTTGGAAGCGGTGATCCAAGCCCGTAATGCAGCAGTGAATGCCAGTTCCCAGGCCGCCCAGAATCCCGGTGATCCCCGGTCGATGGAACAGCTTGGGGCAGCGGAAGCCGCTTTGACTGGAACCTTGGGACGTTTATTTGCCCTGGCGGAGTCATACCCCGATCTCAAAGCCGATCGCAGTATGAGTCAGTTAATGGAAGAGCTAACTTCGACTGAAAATAAAATTGCATTTGCTCGCCAAGCATTTAACGATGCAGTGACAGCGTACAACACGAAAAGCGAAGTGTTTCCCAATAATATTATTGCGGGAATGTTTAACTTTAACCGTGCCCAGTTGCTGGAAGATAATGAGCCGGAGATCAAAAATGCGCCCCAAGTTTCATTTTAGGGATGAAAATCCATGAACTTTTTTGAACACCAAGATGATGCACGGCGGAATACGGTGCGACTGGTGCTGCTATTTTGTGGGGCGATCGCCACCATGATTATCGCCATTTACTTAGTGGCTGTAATCGCCCTCAGTGGTGAGGATAGCGATCTGGCTGAGCTGTGGCAACCAGAGATTTTGCTGATTGTGGCGGTGGGCGTGCTGGGCACAGTGGGCACAGGTAGCCTCACCAAAACCTTGGCACTGCGGGGCGGTGGCAAGGTGGTGGCGTTGAGCTTGGGGGGGCGCTTGATTCCCCCAAATACCCAGGATGGGGCGGAACAACGATTGCTCAATGTGGTGGAAGAAATGGCGATCGCCTCCGGTACCCCCATTCCCCCGGTGTACCTGATGTCAGAGGAAACGGGCATTAACGCCTTTGCCGCTGGCTTTACCATTAATGATGCCGTAATTGGAGTGACAAAAGGATGCGTGGAACAATTGTCCCGTGATGAACTGCAAGGGGTGATCGCCCACGAATTTAGCCATATTATTAATGGTGATATGCGGTTAAATTTGCGATTGATGGGGGTATTGCAAGGAATTTTGCTGATCCATATCCTGGGCCGCATGATGATGCGGGGAATGTGGTATTCCGGTGGTTATCATCGCAGTCGTCGAGATAGCGATGATAAAGGGGGCGGATTTATTGCCATCATGGCGATCGCCCTCACAGGGATTGGCTTAATCGGCTTCTTTTGCGGACGCATGATCAAAAGTGCCGTGTCCCGTCAGCGAGAATTTTTAGCCGATGCTTCCGCTGTGCAATTTACCCGCAACCCTCTCGGTATTTCCGGTGCCCTGCGAAAAATTGGTGGCTACAGCAACGGATCGGTCATGCTCAATCCTAAAGCCGAAGAGGCGAGTCACCTCTTTTTTGGCGAAGCTCTCAGTTCTGGTTTTAACCATCTCTTTGCTACTCATCCACCATTGGATGAGCGCATTCGTCGTCTGGAAGATCTCCCCGATCCCGCTGCACTGGGCGCGGCAGATCCACCCCGTCCCACATCCCCACCCCGATCCTCTGCTGCCACTATTGGTTTTGCCGTCGATGCGCCCCCCTCCCCCGCTCCTCAACCCGTGCCATCGCCGTCACCCCCCGGCCCATCCCTGGACCTTAACCCCAAGCAAATTGTCTCCGATATCGGTACGACCCACCCGGACCATTTAAGCTACGCCCGATCGCTCCTCAACCGATTGCCTGACAGCATCAAAGCGGAACTGAATCATCAGACGGGTGCCCAGTGCATCGTCTATGCCCTGCTGTTGGATACAAAGAATAAGGGGGTGCGCGATCGCCAACTCCATCAACTCCAGCAAACTGAAGAGCCGGACAGTCTGACCACTTTGCAACGATTACTGCCAGCGATTCAACAACTCGATCCCCGCCACCGTTTACCCCTGGTGGATTTAGCCGTCCCCGCCCTTAGGGATTTACCCAAAACGGATTACGCCCACTTGTTTAAGCAGGTCCAAGCCTTGGTCAAAGCGGATGGTCGGCTATCCTTGTCCGAATATGCCCTTCAAGTGGTCCTGATGCGGCGACTGGAACCCTGTTTTAGTGGCAAACCCCGTACCAAAATTACCCACACCGCTATTGGTGGAGTCTGGCAAGATTGTCTGATGTTGTTGTCTGGTTTGGCCAATGTGGGCCACAGTGACCTGGATCAAGCGGTGATGGCCTTCCGCATGGGGGCTGAACGGTTACCGAGTGCGAGTCGGCAACCTATTCCGGCCCAACCCATGGCCAGTGGCATTCCCAACATTGGCAAAAGTTTGAACCAACTGGCCCACTCGTCACCCCAAATTAAGCAGGCCATTGTGGATGCCTGTGCCCATACGGTTTTGATGGATGGACAAGTTACCATTCAGGAAGCAGAATTGTTGCGGGCGATTGTGATTTCTTTAGACTGTCCCCTGCCGCCCTTCTTAGATCCGTGAAGAGCGGAAATTCGGGGGTTGGAGTCGGTTCGATCAATGATCGTCCAAGTAATGATCGATCCAACTAAATTATCGTCCGAGTAGGGATAACTTAGGCCGTAACTTTACCCGGACCAAAATGACCGTAATATTATCATGGCCGTTGACCTGATTGGCCAGATCCACCAGATTGAATGCCCCTTCCTCGAGATTGGTGTTGCCGCTGATCAAGGGTTCAATGTGGCTTTGGCAATGGGTTTCCAGTAAATCATTGTCCGTTAGACCATCGGAACCCAAGATAAATAGGGAGTCTTCATTCATTTCCCAAAATCGAATATCAGGGCGAATAAAGTCCTGATCCCGTGGACCTAGGGCTTGAGTCAGTTGTTGGGCATCGGGACGGGCATAGGCTACCGATGGGTCCACTCCCCGACTAATTTCTCGCTGCCCCACTTCGTGGTCTAAGGTGAGTTGTTCTAATCCTTGGCGGCGAGTGAATCGGTAAATGCGGCTGTCACCTACGTGGGCGATCGCCACCTTGGTATCCTGAATCAATAGCGTGACCAGTGTGGTACCCATGCGCCGGAATCCCTCTGAGTGATCGGCTTGGTTCCGTTCATAAATCACCTGGTTGGCCAGTATAATCCCTTCGCGAATGGTGTCCGTATCCGGGAGGCGATCGGTCCAATGTTTCCTGAAATAGGTCTGTAGCGTTTCCCCTGCTAGGGCACTAGCCACTTCCCCGGCGGAATGGCCTCCCATCCCATCACAGAGAATATATAAGCCCTTGGCGTTACAAATTCGATCAGCCGGGGTTTCCATATTGTTGACGTGGGTTTCAACCACAAAGAAATCTTCATTGTGGTCCCGTTGAATGCCATTACTGGTTGATCCAACATGGGATAGCGTATGGAGTTGCATGGGCAACACAATGGTTGGATCATCATTGGAGTTGGGATGCTTTTTCCCAAAACCCGTGCCGAGACTCGGCGGCATCCCGGCAGGCTGGTCTAGCTCAGATACTTCAGGATGGCTGGTTGAGTCAGGGGGGATGAAGGCTTGGGGTGTCTCAACATCATCAATATTTCTCAGTTTCTCTGCAAAGCTATGGAGTTCGGCAGGAGCCTCTACCGGGGACCATTCTATTTCCTCCGGTGTTCCACCATCCTCTGTGGCTGTGACGGTATCTTGATAAATCTTATCAGCTACCCGCTCAAGCCTTTGCTGTAAGGTTTCCGTATCGGTGATGATCTGGTTACAAAGATCTTGATTGATTTGGTCGAGGATATCCGGCCAAGGGACTGAACTACTCTGGCGTAACTGATGCCAGAAATGCCCTAGGTCTACCATTGTGGGCGGATGGTCTTGGTTATCAGGATGGAGCCGTCGAAGACAGAGAATTTGGTCTTCGTCAACCCGGATATTATGGGGGGCGAGTAAACTAGTGCAACAGTGATGTTGGATTAGGATTTCCCACAACTCGGTCATCTCATGGAGCCAATGGAGAATTTGGGGTAAGACGATGTCGGCTTGGGTGATCGCTTCTTGTAAGGGCAGGAGGATGCTGCGATTTTCCAAAATCACAATGTTATTGCCCAGAGTATCGAGTACGGGCGGAAAGGAGGGATAAAGCTGGTCTTGCAGGGTTAGATGTATTTGTACAAGGGTATCTTGGGCTGTGATGGCATCGAAGACTGGCCCATCCTTGATGGCGGTGTCAAGATTGTGCGGTGATGAAGTGTCTGGGGCGATCGCCTCGCCTTCCTCATCACTTTCCTCAATGGTTGTCGGGTGATCAGTCTGGGAATTTGGATCAGCGATGGTAGGGTGACCGTTTTCCTGTAGCTCTAGTGGGTTTTCCTCACTGAGTGCCACTGTATCCAGGTTCTTTTCAGTGGCGATCGCTGGACTATCCTCATCGGAGGGCGCAGGCTCCGTATCCCCACTGCAATCGGGGTTGGGATTGATGGCTGGATCTTCGGTATCCAGCTCAGCGAGACCGTGCAATAAGTGATCGGCATATCGATCCAGCAGAATGACTTCTATATCCGTAGGCTGATCGTGATCCGTAGGCTGATGGTTGGGATGATCCGGGTCTTGCCCCTCTGCATTAGTCGTGGAGAGCAGTTGATAGCGCTGGGCTGGGTCAAGGTAACGGGGCGGATTTGGACTCGACCACCAAAGGGGAGGCGTGGCGATGATGGCTAATCGGGTATGGGCTTGGTCATAGTCCTCTTCTAGGGGTGGGCGATCGCCCCCAGCGGTCAACTCTAGGTCACTCCCATCGTGTACTGATCCGATCGCTGAATGATCACCATCATGGGAATGGGTGCTAACAGGCGATGGCTCATCAGCAACAGACTTTAGGGGATTGTGTGCGTTCACGTTACCTTCCTTATCCATCTCAATAACATCCGGCAGAGAGCCACCACATTGCTGGCAATAGCGGTGATGACTGGGATTTTCAAAGTGGCAACTAGAACAGATGATCATGCACAGACTTCCTTTATCTCTGCTAGCGCGAAAACATTAGAAGTAATACTTGGGCCATAGCAAGCGGTGAAGCTAAAGCAATGTACCTTACAACGTACCAGACATCATAACCTAGCCTTCAGCCACCATACTTTCAGCATACCCAAAACCTGGCTGTGAGCCACTCTATATTTTCTTTTACAACGGACTGTGGCAATAACCAGCAAGTTTCTCACCATTTGCTTCGTATTCTAAATTCCTGCTTAAAACTTTAAATATAGATACAATTCTCCAGCTTATACAATTTTCCACGGAACGGGTCAACTATTCCCTTGGCGATTAAAGCTCACTGCACTGTTGTAGCGGTGCTGTAGTGGTTAGATGTGGCGAACGATGCACTACCCAGCCTCTTTAGTTCCCTATGGTTCGCTATGGGCTGTGAAGAATGGTCCCTTTGCTTCCCTGATGAGTGGTCTACTCAGAGGATCAATAAGATACGATAGATTCGGATTGTTCTCAGAGATGGGAACAGTATGATTTCAGTAAGGGACTTCCAAGAAAAAATACCCTGTGGGCGCTGGTGTAGACCGTTGTCCAACCTGGATATCTTCTCTTATCAGTTACTAAGTTGTTGATTTGAGTGAATTTTGGTTTGTGGGTTCAGTGAATACGAACATTATGGGGTTACGAATAAACATGGTTATGGTGTGGCACGCTTTCTTATTGAGTTTTGCTGTTCTTGGGGGCTTAACGCTGGCTGAAACTAGTGGGGCGATCGCCCAAGAACCATCGTCATCGCCAGAGACAGTAACTGAATCAGAAGGGGTGACGGCTCCCGATGAATCCAGTTCACCGCCCCAAGAGTCCCCTACCCCTACTCCTGTACCTGATGGGGATGAAATCGAGCCAAGTGGATCAGAACTAGACCTATCTGATATTCGGGCTTTTGGGTCTACCACTGATTCAGAGGTTTACTCGGTTGAACCCCTAGATCCTACCGAATATAATGCTTTGTTACTCAGTTCCTATCAAAATCAAGCCATCTGGGCGAATGATCCCCTGTGGGTTGGGCTGCAATTGCTGCAATTCCTAGGCCAGCCCATTACCGGAGCAGAACAACGGGTTTCCGTCTCCGTTCCGGGGGAGTGGGAACCTGGCATGACGTTTGAGTTTGCACGGGTCATCATTGACGATAAGGGCTGGCTTGACGATGCGATCGCAGGCGAACGATATGTCATCTGGATCGTACCGGGGGATAGCGGTGAATTTAAGATCCAGCGTGCCCTACGGGCCAACTTCTGTCGCCGCCCATTGCAAGAGTTTTACTCTAGTCAGAATTGCCCGTAACCCTAGTTGCCGTCCCTAGCGAGGGTGGATAGGGACGGCAACTGGATGTTTACTGGGACCGTATCCCTTTGTTGAGGCGATCGCTAACCCGTCGCAGAACACCGTTAATGAATCGATAACCATCCTGCTCACTGTAGCGTTTCGCCAATTCTACCGCCTCATTAATTGCGACTTGATGGGGCAGTTCCAGGTACGCCATCTCAGTTACCGCAATCCTCAGAATATCTTGGTCAATGCGGGCCAGACGACCCATAGACCAATCCACCATTGATTGATTCAGGATCATATCAATCTCGTCTCGCTGTTGTAAAAGTGTCGCCAGGATATGCAAGCCATAATCATGCACATCCTTTTGGTCAACCTTTTCCAGTAGGTTGGGGATGTCTACCACTGTCCCTAACCGATTAATCGCCCTTTGGGCCAAAGTAATCGCTTCCTGAACCATTGTCCTAGCACTTCCCAGATCGGTAGCACGGGTCTCGCTGTTCAGGAGTTGGTTGTTGCTCCGTTCCAACTCCGATGATGCTAACTCTATGGCATCCTGAATTTCCGTACTTAAAGCGTGGATCGCAGACGATACCAATTGCTGTAACTCAACTTTAGTGAGGTCACGGGACTGATTTGAGAGTTGACTGACACTTAACAAAACCAACTCGCGAGATATCCGACGGGGTTGTACCTTAACTTTTTGCCCTTCCTTAGTCACTGAGCGATATCCCCCTCTTAGTGCTGGATTGACCCGCATTGATACTGTTCTGAATGTCGTCTGGTTGAAACAAATTCGTTCCCGGTTCCTTCATCATTGTCATCGCAGAACTATGACCAGAACTTTGGACTTCATGATTCTCTGCCGTGGCTCCATGATCACCGACCTCTGGTTGTGGTTCAAGAACCCGTGATCCTTTTGGCTGTGGTCTAGTTTCATGGGCTATATTTGCCGTTGCCGCCGTTGGGTCAGTGCCCAATGCTTCAGCTACCGTTGGATCTTGTCCTAAGGTGGCAGGGGCAATCATGTTTGTCCCGACGATGCCGCCAGAGATTAACACTTTGAAGGCATCTTCAATGGAAATAGCCAGATTGATCACATCTGTTTCCGGCACAATGGCGTACCACCCACTGGTCGGATTGGGTGTGGTGGGAATAATCACACTCAGCATGGGTTCGGCCATCTTGGGGTGGTTAGACACACCAATAGTGCCAGTGACAAAGGCCATGGCCCAAATTCCTCGACGGGGATATTCCACCAATACAACTCGACGAAACTTGCTATTGGAATCCCGCAAAATGGTTTCTAAAATTTGCTTTAGCGTTTTATAGACAGCTCCAGCTAGGGGGATGGCTTGCAGAAGGCGCTCCCCAACATCCAGCAACCATTGCCCCACAATGTTCCGGGCCATTAGCCCGATAAAGAGGATAAAAATTAGGGGGGCAGCGAACCCAACGGCTAGATTACTGATGGCAATCAGAAATGGATTAAGGTCTGGAAAGGGATTCAATTGCTTGGGGATACGTGTCAAAAAGTCAATCACCCAACTGGCAATTGTAAACGTCAGCCAAATCGTTGTTGCTAGGGGAATAATCACTAGCAATCCAGCAATTAGGTCATTTTTTAAGTCTTGCTTAAGCTGTTGAAGCACAGATAGCTGAATCTCCTTAACGTTAGCGCATCGATAACAATGGCAAGAGTTGGTTGTATGTAGCGAGGCGAAAGCCTTCACGCAACCAGACAACGTTGCCTATTACATTGATTCGGACTTAACCCGCTGATCTTGGCGATCGTTGCCCAGCGTCTCCAAAGCTGTTGAGCGACGTTGTTGTGACGATCATCCCTTAAACCCAGTCACTGATATTTTTCAGTTTCTTTATCTATTGTAATAAGTTCTGGTAATTAAAATCACAGTTTTAGGTCAAATTAATTGACTTGTTCCCATTGTAGGGGGGAGATGGTCTAAGACAGAGAGGTCGAGGGAGAAGAGGGTTGTTTGAACTGCTTGAGTTCCCACACCTTCAAAATAATCAAATATTCATAAAAGGCTTGCAGGACACACCAAACCAGTCCGGCGCGACCGTCTAAGATGCCTCCCAAGCCAAAGTACATGTATAGGAAGCGGATGAAGGGGCGGCAGGGTAAGCGAAGGGAGAGGTCTTTGAGCGCTCGTCGTCGCTCTACTTCTGAGCGGCCAAATAGGATGGTACTCCAATCAACGGTGCCATTTTCAAGTTGTCGAAGGGTTTCGCGGGCTTCGTCACTGGAGTAACGGTTGTGCTTTTCCAGCCAGCGGCTAAATCCTTTGCCGCAGGTGTAATGGGGGTAGGTTTCTTGGAGAAATCCGGTTGTGCCGTTGCAAACTTCTCGTTCGGTGTGGCCATAGTCGGTAAACCAGACCTGGCCATGGCGAAATAGTCGTAGTTGGTAGCGGGGATATTGGGTACTATGACGAATCCAGCGGTTCATAAACATCACCCGTTCAGCCACGTAATATCCAATGTGTTCACCTGTTTGGGCTGTATTCATGCATTCTTGGTATAGTTCCGGGGTCATCCGTTCGTCGGCTTCTAAGATGTATACCCAGTCGTATTTGGGTGCGATGGATTCCAGCATCCAGGTTCGTTGTTTGCCATGACTCTCGAAGGTGTGTTGCACAACGCGGATGGGATATTGATGGGCGATGTCTAGGGTGCGATCGCTACTAAATGAATCCACCACTATCACATCATCCGAGACTAGGGCAGACTCGATACAATCTGCAATATCAACCTCTTCATTGTATGTCAGGATAAAAATTGAAATCATGGGATGTGGGATGAAGGACAACTAGCCTGCACACTTTAGGGGGATGACGATTGGGATGGGAGTCTTAAAGGGGGGTGCATCGGCGGTGCTACTAACAGTGGTAGGAACTAGTCCATCAAAAATGGTACAAGCACAAAAATGTAATGATTTTACGGGGGCTGCTTGTAAGGGGCTATCGACGGGGAACCTAACGCTTGCCGCCTTTGAGATATAGCCGCATTCCGGTCCACCCAATGGCCCCAAACCCAAGGGTGAGGAGTAGGCTATCGCTTCCCGTTCGGAGGGCTGAGCGTAGGACTCGCTGGGCAACGTCATTCTGCTGCTCTTGTCGTTGTAGGTTGAGATTGACTTGGGTTTCTGACAGCCGACTTTGGAGTCCTTCCTCAATGACGTTGAAGCCATCTGGGTTGTTATCTAGTCCTTCAAGGAAGGCTATTTCTTCATTGGATAGTTGCCCTTGTTCAATGGCGCTTTGCCGTAGGGCGGTATCTTCCCAATAGGTCCGAATCAGATTGGTTTGTTGTTCAATTTGATCTTGAAGCTGGGTCTCAAGTTTGGCTGTCTCTTCGGCAATGCCTGCAATTTGCTCACTGCGCCATGGAAAGAGATTCCACATATGGAGGAATAACATCAGTAGGAAAAAGAAGGAAAAGCATACTGATATAACAGAGACAATGAGGGTCCATAAAGCGGCGCTGGTTTGGGCACTGCTTGGGGCTTGGGTATCTCCCATGAGTGAGTCGAGCCAACAACTGCCAACGATTAGAACTACGCCCACTAGGGCAATAATCCCTTGTTCGACCACCGGGCTGGTAAAGCTGGATAACAGCCATTCCCGGTCTTGAAAATTATAGGGCCAGGGACCAATACCCATATTCACGAGGCTGGCTAAGACCATGATCATTCCGGTGCTACGGCAGGCCAGGGAAAGGAGAGGTGACAGTTGACGATTAGTGATTGCATTCATAAGGGTAGTGAGATACAAAGTAGCGGCGAGTAGAGATGGACACCATCATGGTGGATTAATCAGACGATCCTGGCTAGACACCGAAGCCCTTCTAGGGAGGTTTAGTCTCCTAGAAGGCTGAACCATAGCCCTTTAAACTTAAAATTCAGCTCATGGTCAGGGAATCCAACTTAGGGTGCCCAGTTTTTATCCGGAAGTTTCAAGAACTGATGGTTTCAACCCTTAAAGATTCGTGTGGTTCTAGCTGGGGGGGAACAAACGGCGTTACCCTCCATAGGGGAACGAGACAGCATTCTTGATGGGTTGGACTCTTTGACTTGGCTTAGGGATGAGGGTTTACCCCCGATTCAATTGACTGAGCTTTAAGTTTAAACACAAATTTAAGTGACCCATAAAAAATGTTAGCGGATGAGGGGCGCTAGGTGCAGTCCTCCTCCTGATACTTATTTTCAATCAAGTTCTTACCCATTATTGTAGTTGAAGAGATTCTAGGCTGAAACGATTATGAGCTATCGAAGGATTGAAGTGCTGTTGGATAAGTCTGCGATTGTGGCGCGATCGCTAGAATTGGTGCGCGATCGCATCCAACAAGCCATTGCTACCAAGGGGTGCTGTACCCTTGCCCTTGCCGGGGGCAGCACCCCTAAACCCCTCTATGAAGCTTTAGCCCAGTGTGAGCTAGATTGGTCGAAGCTCCATGTATTTTGGGGGGATGAGCGCTATGTTCCGGTGGATCATCCCGATAGCAACGAAGGGATGGCCCGACAGGCATGGCTAAATCAGGTGGCGATTCCCCCTGAGAATATTCACCCGATGCCAACTACCATGGCCGATCCGGCGATCGCTGCCCACACGTACCATCAGGACATCCAAGCTTTTTTTCAACTGGAACCGGGGATGGTGCCTGCCTTCGATATTATTTTGCTGGGCATGGGAGATGATGGTCACACAGCTTCTCTATTTCCCCATACCCCTGCATTGGGGGTGTGCGATCGCCTTGTCACCGTGGGGGATAAAAATGGTGAACCGCGACTGACTGTGACCATTCCCTTGCTGAACCAAGCCCATTGTGTAATTTTCTTGGTGGCGGGCGCGAACAAACAGACCGCCCTTCAGCAAGTATTGGCCACTGGGGCTACCGGAGATGCCGTAGATGCTAACTCGGTTCCAGCCCGTTACGTCAATCCCCAAGGGGAACTTTGGTGGCTCTTGGATCAGGCGGCTGATGGCGGTCAAGATTACCAGCAACTGAACCAGACTTGAACAAAAGTTAATGGAGCCACCCTAATTTACCCTGGAATCACAGCCCTGAAGCTGAGAGTATAGATATGTGCGTTTATTCCTGCTTAGGCAGACGTTAGCTCGTTGAGGTGTGGTGTCGAAAGGATAGTGCCATGATTGTTTGTCCTAACTGCAACCATCAAAATCCCGATGGTGCGATTCAATGTGAAGCCTGTTATACCCCACTGCCAGCCATGTTGGCCTGTCCAGCCTGTGGCGCATCTGTACAGTCAGATGCTAGTTTTTGTGGCCAGTGTGGGGCTAACCTCGCCGCCCAAGTACCGCAGGCTGAAAGGA
>JAYKIC010000028.1:0-3761 GCA_035284985.1 Leptolyngbyaceae cyanobacterium | reverse complement strand
GATGTTTCGGCATCGGGGGTTACTTGGGCGATCGCCCCACTCACCCAGCCTCCACTACAGCAGAGGGCGATGGCGATCGCCCCACCCCAAGACCATTGGCGTTGCCGAGGGTACCACTTATCTGAATTGGGAGACGGTTGAGGGCCATAGCCTCGACCGTGATTCCTCCAAATCAATCTGCCAGTTTTCATAGTGTCTTTCAGCTTGTTTACACCAACAGTTTTTACAATCCTGACTTTCAACGTTCAGGGTTAGTCATATCAATGATATTGATTTTAATGATTGTAAAAATTCTTGCCCAACTTGGCGACGATATTGTCACATCGCTTTAAGGTTGAGGGCTATTGCTCTAAGGCCAAAGAGTAAAGTTCTGGCAATGCTTGGGCCGAAATAGGCGGAAGTCGCGTTGATCAAGGGTCAATATGGCGGTGAGATTGAACCGTTCTGCGATCGCCATCACACTAGCGTCAACAAAATCAATGCGGCTATCGGCATAGTTTCGTAATATCTGTGATATGCGGATTATATCTGTACCCTCTAGAGCAACTAGCTGAAATCGGCTCTCTGGGAGACTTTCTGGAAATACAGCAACCGCCAAGTTTCCCATGTCCTTTGCTAGCAAATAGGCGGTTTCGGCAAGAATGGAAATGGTTTGCGGGAGTAAAATAGCTTGCTGCTGGTAATAAATCGGGCTAACCTGCTGATGTTTGGCATCCTGTTGGCTGATGAGGGCCACAACAAAGCCTGTATCAGCAATAGCACTAATTCTCATGGTTACTTTAATGTCCACCCTGATTGGGGTTGAATATCTTGTTCGAGGATTCTCTCGGCATCAGACGCTAAGTTGGGGGAACCATGCGCCAGTAAACCTACAATGGGATCAGGATTAGGGTAAATATTCTCTGAACCATTGTTATGGATATCGCCCCCAACGGTATCAATGGGTGGTGTGTCTGGGATAAACCCACAGTTGCGTAGTAGCTTTGGCAGAGATTCTGGCTCTGTTTCTAAGATTTCAGCGGCGAGATGCTGGGATACTTCCCCTGCTTGATAAAGGATGCCAATAAGATAAAGCAGGGCATTTTGACGCACTTGACTGGGATCTTGGCTAATGTCATCCAATAGTTTGGGCGGAAAAAGGTTATGAATACGCATTCCTGAAATTCCTCTGACAAGGTTACATCTAGAGTTGAGAGGGTGTTTTAGCGATAGCGTAGCGCATCACCGCTACGTATGACGGTGTGTTACAGCTATGCCTACACACATCCTACTGGTTTATTCATAGGCTTACTCGATGCGGACAAAACTGGTGAGGATGAGTTGTTCATCGGTGATCTGAAGTCTGAGAATGCGGGCGGTGATGCCTTGGGGTTCCAAAGTGGTTAAATTGTACTGTTGACTCAGGCCATCTAAGTTTCCGCCAATCAAGTCCAGGGGAAACTCGATGCCATTGGCGGTGAGTTGGGGATCAATCAGTTGAATGTGGGTGCCTTGTGCGATCGCCAATCCGGTGGTGAGTTCTACGGTCAGGCGCTCTTGAGTGGTGGTGTTGAGTAAAATGGCGGCAAATTGGAGGCGATCGCCCCCTAAAAACCGCACCACTGGCTCGATTAGACGGGCTTGTTCGATCTGGCCCACGGTACCGCCCAGCAAATTAATGCTGATGGTCTCTAGTTGTGCCAGGATGAGGGGCGATCGCAGTGCTCGGTCAATATCCGCTTGGGTGAGAACCAGGTTGAAGGCGGCCTGAAAGGGCTGATCGAACTCAATGCGACCTTGGCGCAGCGCTGACATATCCAGATCCACTGGATCGGTTTCAATATCGAGGGTATCGATGCGGACCTCAGCCAGGGGATACAAGCCCCGTCCCGCCAACCGAAATTGATCCAGTTGACCCGCCAGCAACTGGTAACTGGGGGTTGCATCTACCCGGATAGCCAAGAATTCGACCTGGTGGAGTTGTCCCCGAATTTCTCGCTCCAGCAGTACCTCTGGGGCGAGTCCTACCAAGGAGAACAGACTGGTTAAACTGGTCAATAAAATGGTGAGGGCGTTCATATCCCCTGGTCCCCCTAAAATAACTGACTGTTGGGCAAGCCGTTTGCCCCGGATATCCCATACACTGATTCAGTGTACGTTAATCCCACCCTGTCTGTTCTATGGCTGTCCATTTGTCTGGCGATCGCTGTGATTGTTTGCTCCCATCCATTTCAACCACAAAATTAGCGCTGTTGTGGAAGGTGTTCATTCTGGTGATTTTGTTTGCGGGCTGTGAGTTTTTGATGGGACACATTAGCCACAGTTTGGCGCTGCAAGCGGATTCTGGCCATATGCTCTCGGATGGGTTGGCGTTGGCGATCGCCCTCGGTGCCACCTGGATTGCCCGTCGCTCTACCCCATTGCTGACGCTGGCGGTGCCCCAGTCTCGGATTGAGCTATGGGCGGCGTTGATTAATGGATTGGGCCTTTTGGTGATGGCCGGGTTGATTGTGTGGGAGGCTTGCTGCCACTTGCAAGCACCGCCCACGGAAATTCTCAGTGTGCCGATGTTGATTACGGCGGTGGTTGGGTTGGTGGTCAATGGTATTAATGTGGGTTTGCTCCACGGTGGCGATGACCAGGATTTGAATCTGCGGGGGGCGCTGCTGCACGTAATTGCCGATGTGATCAGTTCTGTGGGTGTGATTGTGGCGGCGATCGCTGTGTGGATATGGGGCTGGACTTGGGCGGATGGGGTGATTAGTTTGGGGGTGGCGCTGCTCATCGGTGGCAGTGCGTTCCCGTTGGTGCGGCAGTCGGTGCGGGAGTTGCGATCGCCTTCTCCGTCCCTATTGTTATCCCATCATGGGAAGGAAACCCCACAGTCCCTTGCCGCTGCGGGGTTTTGTGAAATTGGTCAGACGGATTGGAACGGCTTGATTGCTACGACGAAAGAGTCCCGCCTCTAACTTAAATCGGTGCGTTACGCTGGCGCTACAGGCACCCTACGGTTACGGTTTAGGGAACTGATACTTCTGGTTCAGGGGCGGGTTCGTTGTAGGCGCGGACGGTGGCCAGGTTGGCGTAATCAAAGGCGGAGGCGGGGGCGATCGCGTTCCATATCAGGGTAATCACCGTAGACACCAATAGGGCTGCGGCGAAGCTGTGGAGCAAATCCCCCCCGCCGGGAATAGGAAACAAGGGGGAAAAATCGGCTTTGGGAAAGAATAATAACCCGGTCAGGATGCCGATGATGGAACTGCTGAGGGCATTGGCGGCGGTTTGGTGGCGGTTGTAGAGGCTGAAGATGATGGGAAACAGTAGGGCGGCGCAGACTAAATCGGCGACGAAAAAGAGATAGAGGACGCTGTACCCTTGGGAGGCGATCGCCACGGCTGGAATCCCCACCCCGACGGTCAGCATTCGGGCAATCCGCAGCACATTGGCCTGACTGGGCATGATTCGGAGTAAGTCAACGGTGAACACACTGGCAATGCCATTGAGTAGGGTATCCAAGCTGCTCATCACGAGGGCGAGGGCGAGAACCAGGACCATGATCACCAGCCACACGGGGGGATTCAGGCTTTGCAGCAGGCCGAAAAAGGCGGTGTCCCCGGCAATGTCAAACTGGACCGCCATCAGGCCCAACAATCCGGCGATGAAAACAATGGGCAAAATCAGGATGGTTGAGCCTAAAAATGCCTGACGCACGACGGGATTGGAACGGCAGGCATAAACCCGCTGCCAGTTGCCTTGGTTGAACAGTTCGGCGGCGACGATGG